>WGAK01000256.1 GCA_015494815.1 Anaerolineales bacterium
GGGCTCGGCCATGTGGTGCAGCACGCGAATCATGGTCGCGGCGTCGAAGAAGGCGTCCGCGAAGGGCAGGGTGTAGGCGTTGCCGGCCACATAGACGAAGCGCCCCGCGCGACCCAGGCGGGCCTGGGCCTGGCGCAGCATGGTGCGGGAATAGTCCAGCAGCACGACCTGCGCATAGCCATCGTAACGGGGCGTGTTGCGGCCCGCGCCCGCGCCCACTTCCAGCAGCCAGTGCCCCCGCGCGCCCCGCAGCAGACGGCGCAGCGCGATGGCTTCCACCCGGTCTTCGTATTCCCGGCGGCCTTGCTCCCAAAAGCGCTGCTGGTAATCGGAGCCCTCGTAATCGCAAACCGGGGGCAGGTCGGACGGGGCAGGCGCGGCGTCAGGCATCGGGCGTGGCCTCCGGGGGCCGCTTGAGGAAGAGCACCACCCGCTCGAACTCCACCACCACGGTGCCGTCCTGCTTGCGCCCGATGTGCTTGAGGCGCACGATGCCCGCGTTGGGCCGGGATTTGGATTCCCGCTTGCTCAGCACTTCGGTTTCCACATAGAGGGTGTCGCCGTGGAACATGGGGTTGGGGTGGCGCACGTTCTCGTAGCCCAGGTTGGCGATGATGGTGCCCTCGGTGAGGTCGGCCACGGTGAGGCCCGTGGCCAGGGCCAGGGTGAGCAAGCCGTTGACCAGGCGCTGCCCAAAGGGCGTGCGGGCCGCGAAGTCCGCGTTCAGGTGCAGGGGCTGCGGATTCATGGTGATGGCGCAGAACAGGGTGTTGTCGGCCTCGGTGATGGTACGGCCCAAGGGGTGACGGATGGTCATGCCGACTTCCAGGTCTTCGTAGTACTTGCCGGGCATGGGCACTCCTCCGGGGGATGGGCGTTAGCGGTCGCCGTAGCCGTGGGGGTGGCGGCGGTGCCATCCCCACGCGCTGGCGATGATGTCGTGCAGGGCGGGGATGCGGGGCTGCCAGCCCAGTTCGCGGCGGGCCTTGTCCGCCGCGGCCACTAAGCGGGGCGGGTCGCCGGCGCGGCGGGGCGCTTCCACCGCGGGGATGGGGTGGCCCGTGACCGCGCGCGCGGTCTGGATGACCTCCAGCACCGAGTAGCCCCGGCCGTTGCCCAGGTTGTACACCAACTGCCCGCGGGTCTCCAGCGCCTCCAGGGCCAGCAGGTGCGCATCCACCAGGTCGGCCACATGGATGTAGTCGCGGATGGCCGTGCCGTCGGGCGTGGGGTAGTCGGTGCCGAAGATGCGGATGTGGTCCCGCTGGCCCAGGGCCACCTGCAGCACCAGGGGGATGAGGTGGCTTTCGTGGGGGTGGTCTTCGCCCCGGTCGGGCAGCGCGCCCGCGGCGTTGAAATAGCGCAACGCCGCGTACCGCAGCCCGCGCACCCGGTGGTACCAGGCCAGCATTTGCTCCACCATCCACTTGGTCTGGCCGTAGACATTGCCGGGCTCGATGGGGTCGTCCTCGCGCAGGGGCTCGTCTTTGGAGCGGTAGACCGCCGCGGTGGACGAGAACACGAAGCGGGTCACGCCGGCGTCCAGCGCGGCCTCGATGAGGCGCAGCGAGTTGACCACGTTGTTGCGGAAGTACTTGCCGGGCTGCTGCATGCTTTCGCCGGCCTGGATGAAGGCCGCGAAGTGCATGACCGCGTCGTAGGCTTGCGCGTGCAGCGCGGCCCGCAGGCGGGCTTCGTCGGCCAGGTCGCCGTGGATGAACGTGGCCTGGGGCGGCACCGCGGCCCGGTGGCCGGTGACCAGCGAGTCGTACACCGTGACCTGGTGCCCCGCCTCCAGCAGGCGTTGCGCGGCAATGGAGCCGATGTAGCCCGCGCCACCGGTGACGAAGATGTGCATGGGCGCCTCCGCGAACTCAGCCTTGCCGGAAGGGACCGATGCGGTTGGTCAGTTGCCCCACGCCCTCGATGGTCAGCGTGATGCGGTCGCCCGGACGCAGCCAATGGCCGGTCTCCATGCCGCTGCAGCCGGGCAGGGTGCCGGTGGCCATGAGTTCGCCGGGCAGCACCGTCTCGCCCAGGGACGCGTAGGCCACCATCTCGCCGATGGTGTGCTGCATCCCCGCGGAGGTCCCCCGGCCCCACACTTCGCCGTTCACCCGCACCTCCGCGCGCAGGGCTTCGATGCGCGGCAATACCTCGTCCGCGGTCACCACCACCGCGCTCATGGCGTTGGCGAAGTTCTTGGCCTTCACCGGCCCGAAGCCGCTGGTCATTTCGGGGTATTGCACATCCCGCGCGCTGAAGTCGTTGACCACCACGAAGCCCCCGATGGCCGCCTCGGCCTCCTGCGGGCTGGCGTTGCGCAGGGGGCGGACCACGACGACGCCCAGTTCCAGTTCATAATCCAGCGCCTGGGTGTAGGCCGGCCAGGGGATTTCGTCGCCTTCGCCGTAGAAGTTGATGTGGCTGCCCATGTAATAGATGGGCTTTTGGTACCACAGGGGCTTGGGCCGCAGCGCCTTGGGCGGCCGCCCGAACAGCCGCTCATACAGCCGCACGAAGCGCATCTTCTGCGGCATGAAACGCTGCACCATGCCCTTGGCCGCGTCCACGAAGTGCTGCTCATAGAGCATGAAGTCGCGGAACGACAGAGGCTGAAAGGGCAGCCGCGGCGCGGGGTCGAAAGTGTCGCGCAGGTCCAGCCCGGCGCGCTGCACGGCCTCGAGCAGCGCGCGCGCCTCGTCCTGAGCCGCGGGGCCGGCCTGCAGAAAGCCGATGAGGTCGTGGGCCGTGGTGCTCAGGGTGGGGAACCGCTCCGCGGCGGCCAGCGCGTGCAGCGCGGGGCGCAGCGGCTGCCACTGCCCCGCGGCGTCTTGCAC
>WGAK01000257.1 GCA_015494815.1 Anaerolineales bacterium
GAGCCGGTCATCCCGGCCACGCCTCGGCCCGACGGCGCGGTCATTCACACCGTGCAGCGAGGCCAAACGCTGATGATGATTGCGGGCTCGTACCGCGTGCCCCTGGAGGATTTGTTGCGCTACAACGACCTGACCGAAACCAGCCTGCTGCGCATCGGCCAGCAACTCATCATCGTGCCGCCGCAAGTCACGGCCACGCCGACAGCCACACCCACGCGCCCGCCTGCGGCGACGGGCACGGCAGCCCCCACGCCGACCACGCGCGCGGCCGTGGCCCCCGCGGCCACGCGCGCGCCCACCCCGTCGCCCGCGGCGGCACCGGAGGAAGTCGCCGCGACCCGCGCCGCCACGCCCACGCGCGCGCTGGTCGTGGCGCTGGCCTTGGGGCTGGCCCTGGCCCTGGGCGGGGGCTGGCTGGCGCGGCGGGCTGCGACGGCCTGAGTGGAGGTGTGCGTGCTGAAACTGGAGCAAGTGCGCGGCGGCTACGGCCGCACGATGGTGTTACACGGCGTGACTTTTCAGGTGGCGCCGGGGCAGATGGTCGCGTTGGTGGGACCCAACGCGGCCGGCAAGAGCACGGTGGTGCGCGCCCTCACCGGCCGCCTGCCGACCCTGCAGGGGCGCATCACCTGGCAGGGGCGCGATGTCACCCACCTGCGTCCGCGCGAGCGGGCCAGGCTGGTGGCCGTGGTGCCGCAGAACGGCGCGTGGCCCGCGCACTTCACCGTGGCCCAGACCGTGCTGCTGGGCCGCACGCCCTACCTGCCGTGGTGGGGCGCGCCTCGTCCCGCGGATGTGGCCGCGGCCCGGCAGGCCCTGGACGCGCTGGGGCTGACCGCCCTGGCCGACCGACCGTTGGCCCGGCTCTCGGGCGGCGAGCGGCAGCGGGTGCTCATCGCGCGCGCCCTGGCGCAAGACACGCCCGTGCTGGTGCTGGACGAGCCCACCACTTATCTGGATTGGCGGGTGCAGTTGGAAGTGCTGGCCCTGGCCCGGCAGCGGGCCCGGGCGGGCCTGGCCGTGCTGGCCGTGCTGCACGACCTCAATCTGGCCGTGCGCTTCGCCGACGCGGTGGTGCTGCTGCAGCACGGCCGCGTCGTGGCTTTCGGCCCGCCTGACCGCGTGCTTACCCCCGAGCGGGTGGCCCAGGTGTACGGCGTCGCGGTGGAGCGTTTGGTGCATCGCGGGCGCTTGTACTTGATTCCCCAGGGGCCGGTGCCGGCCACCCCCGGCCGCATCGCCGAGGGCCAACCCCAGGTCTGGCCCGTGGCCCAGGGTCAAGCGCCCGTAGGGAGGTGACCATGACCACCGCGCCTTCGGATTGGGAGCATCCCTGGCGCATGTTGGCCGCGGCGCTGCGCATGTTGTGGCGCCTGGGCACCCAGGACGCGCAAGGCCGCCGCGCGGCACGGCGCTTCGTCGTGCTCTATCTCGGGTTGGTGACCGTGCTGGTGGGCCTGGGCAGCGCGTTCCTGCTCATGGCCTTGGGCGTGTTGCGGGCCTTGTTCCTGGCCGCGCCGTTCTATCCCCGGGTGGCCTACGGCCTGCGCTACCTGGGCTGGCAGCCTCCCGCGGAGCCCTGGACCGTGACGCCCAGCCGTTGGCGCACGCTGCACACGGCCTTGTGGGTGTTCTTGAGCAGTGCTGCGGTGTTGATTGGCCTGGCCGTGCTGCTCAGCCGCGGCTTTTGCGCGCAGAACTGGCTGTGTCGGCTGGGGCTGTGGCCGTGACCCGCGCGAAAAAGGCGTGGCCGTGGACCACGCCTTCGCCTTCTCCCGCGGGGCATCAGGCTCACGAGAACAGGGCGGTCGTCTCAGGCGGCGCGATTTTGCCCTGCTTCACCAGCGTGCGCAGGCAGCGCGTGCACACCTTTTTGCGTACCCGTCGGCCGTTCTCCCACAGGGTCACTTTTTGCAAATTGGGCTTGAAGGTGCGCGGGGTGGACTTTTTGGACCAGGGCCGGTTGAGGCCGAATTGGGTCTTCTTGCCGCAAATTGCACACTTGGCCATATCCCTACCCTCTTGTGCTAAAATAGAGGCCCGCCAGCAACGGCGAGTACCGACGACCACGCGTCAAAAAACGGCTCCCGGCGCAGGTGCCGGAGCCGAGCAGGGCTATCTTACCACAAACCCCGTCCCTTTTCAACGGTTGTGGGGTTTAAATTCGTTGAGCGGCCGAGCCGCCTCGCGAACCACAGGAGGACTTCATGAAGGATAGCCAGGACGAACGCACGCCTTATGGTCACATCCATGTTTCGCCTCGGGCCATTGCCACCATCGCGCATCAGGCCGTGCTGCGGTCGTATGGCGTGGTGGGCCTGGCGCCCAAGAATCTGATGCAGGGCATTGCCCAGGTGCTCACCCGCGACCCCACCCAGGGCGTGGATGTGCGCTACGACGACGACGGCGTGGAGATTGACCTGTACATCGTGGTGCAGTATGGCACCAACATCCGGGCCGTGGCCAACAGCGCGGCCAATGTGGTGCGCTATCATGTGGAAAAGGCCTTGGGCCTGCCCGTGAAAGCCGTCAATGTGCATGTGCGCGGCCTGCGCATCAACGGTGACGCATAGCCCCCGCCGGAGGTGTTCCCCCGGCGCTGCAAAGGAGCGCGTATGAGCCCTTGGACCTGGGAACCCAACCCCGAACAGCGCGCGGCCTGGCGAGAACGCCGGGCCGACGGCCAATTGTTGAAAGACCTGGTGGCCGCGGGCCTGGAGTGGTTGCGCACCAACCAGGAGGTGGTCAACCGCCTCAATGTCTTCCCCGTGCCCGACGGCGACACGGGCACCAACATGGTGCTCACCATGCAGGCCGCCTGGGATGAAATCGCCGCGCTGGGTGAGACGCATTTCGGGCAGATGGCCCGCCGGGTGGCTCGCGGCGCGTTGCTGGGCGCGCGGGGCAATTCGGGCGTCATTTTGTCGCAATTGTGGCGCGGCTTTTCGCACGCGGTGGGCGACGAGGCCGAACTCACCGCGGCCGCGCTGGTGCGGGGGCTGGTCGAGGCCCGCGATACCGCGTACAAAGGGGTGGTGCGCCCCGTCGAGGGCACCATCCTCACCGTGGCCAAGGATGTGGCCGCGGCCGCGGAAGAGGCCCTGGCCCAAGGGGTGTCGTCCATGATTGACCTGCTCGAGCGCGCGGTGGCCGCGGCCCACGCGTCGGTGGAGCGCACGCCCGAGTTGCTCCCTGTGCTGCAACAGGCCGGTGTGGTGGATTCCGGCGGCAAAGGGCTGTTCTTCATCCTCGAGGGCATGTTGCGCTTCATTGACGGCTATCCGCTGGACGAGGCCGTGGCGCGGCCGCTGCCCCTCTCGGCCCTCAACATTTCCGGCGCGGAGGCCATGATTGAGCCCGGCCAGGATTTCGAGGTCGTGGTGGATTTCATCCCCAACGGCGAGTTGGACCTGCGCGCCTTCTACGACCGCCTGGAGGCCATGGGAACTTCCATCCAGGTGGGTGAGGGCGACGGCATGTATCGGATGCACATCCACGTGCCCCTGGACAAGCGTTACGAGCCCATTGACTACATCATGACCCTGGGCACCATCACCAAAGTGCACATGGAAAACCTGCTGGCCCAGGTGGAACAGCAGGACGGGGCCGGGCACGGGCCGGCGTATGAGTTGGCCAATGTGGAGCCGGGACAAATCGCGGTGGTGGCCGTGGCGCCGGGGCCCGGCCTGGCCCGGGTGTTCGCCAGTTTGGGCGCCGCGGCCATCGTCGAGGGGGGGCAAACCTCCAACCCCAGTACGCAGGACTTCTTGCAGGCCATCGAGCCGCTGCCCACCGACAAAATCATCCTGCTGCCCAATAACAAGAACATCCTGCTGGCCGCGCAGCAGGTGCAAGAACTCACCGTGCGCGATGTGCGGGTGGTACCCAGCCGCACCGTGCCTCAGGGCCTGGCCGCCATGCTGGCCTGGGAGCCCGACGGCGACCTGGAGGCCATCGCCCAGGCCATGACCGCCGCGCTGGACGATGTGGTGAGCGGCGAAATCACCGTGGCCACCCGCGATGTCACCCTGGACGGCGTGACCGTGCGCCAGGGGCAGTTCATCGGCATCGTGGACGGCAAACTGGTGCTGGCCGCGGACACCCTGGAGCAGGCGCTGATGGACCTGTTGGCCCACGCCGAGGCCGAGGACGCGGAGGTCATCACCCTGTTCCGCGGCGCGGACCTGGAGCCCGCCCAGGCCCACGCGCTGGCCGACCAGGTGCGCGAGCGCTACCCCGACGCGGAGGTGGAACTGCAGGACGGCGGCCAGCCGCACTATTTCTTCATCGTCGCGGTAGAATAGACCCCGGCCGCGCGTCCGGCCAGGATTTTGCCCGTTCCAGGGCCATCCCAGGCGACCCGCGCGGGTCGCCTGACCGCGTCGGTTTCCGTGGAGGCCGCCTATGCTTGTGCCAGGGTTCTCGCGCTTCTTCCGCCGTTTGTCGTTGGGGCTGGGCTTGTTGGCCCTGCTGACGGCCTGCGCCCGCCCCCAGGCCGCGCCCACGACCGCGCCCACGCCCACCATCACCGTGCC
>WGAK01000258.1 GCA_015494815.1 Anaerolineales bacterium
GACTTACGCCTGCCACACATGACCGCTTCGTCCGCCGGCTACGCCTTGCCCGGGGCGCCCACGAAAAGGCGAGCCAGGTGTCCGGTGGTCTAACCATCGCCTCGTGTTGGCGGTCGAGGGGCAAGCGTGGCCCTTTCCGTCTGGAGGATGAGGACATGACGGCCCAGGTGCATGAGCGCCTCATCTATGAGGGGGAGCGCATGTCTATGGCGTATTGTCCCCCGTTGCCCGAGGGCGACCCTCGCCTGCAAATGCGCAGCGCAGCCGAGATGCAGCACTGCGACCCGGTCATCTTTTCGACCGCGTGCTGGCGCGGTTACATCGCCACCTGGGCGATTCGCGAAGGCCGCCTGTATCTGGTGGATATCGCCGGACGGTACAAACTGGCGTCTGAAGAGCCGATTTTCGCCGATTGGGTGAGCGGTGTGCTTCGCGTGCCCCGGGGAAAAGTCGCCCGCTATGCGCACATGGGGTTTGCCACCGTGTATGAAAGCGAGTTGCACATTACCGTGGAAAAGGGGCAGGTTGTGGCCGTCAACTTGGTCGAGCATGGCGATCAGCACCCCTCCCCCGACCAGTGGGGGCATGTGTTCTGAGACCTGGGCAGCGGAAGATGAGTTACACCGTGATTGTGTGCGATAGATTTCACTTCGCCGACGACCCCGACCATGAGATAGAGGTCCCGGGGTTCCTCAGCCGCGACGATGCCATCACCTATGCCCGTCGTCGGACGAGGCGCTCATTGGAAGAACTGCGGAAGCCGGGGCAATCGCCCGCAGCCCTGCGTGATTTGTGGCTCACTTTGGGCGAGGATTGCCGGGTGGTGGGCCCCGAGGGGGTGGTGTATCGGGCTTCTGCGGAATTGGAACACTTTATCCGCCACCCGGTTCCGCTGGAAGCGTGCGACTACCTGGGATGGTACGAGGCGCTGTTGCCCGCCGACTTTGCGCTGGAATGCGCCTGGTCGTCGGGAACGGTGCCGCCGCCTTATTATCGCACGTACCGCATTCGGCTGCAGCGGACCGGCTCACCTCAGGCCGACGGCGGTGGCGTGAAGGGGGACATCCTCTTCTGGCCCGATTATCCTGGTCCCGGCGTGCCCGCATGGCACGAGACATTTGCCGTGCCCACGCGTGAGGCGTTGCGGATTGTGGCCCTGCTGCACGACGGCGGTTTTTTCTCACCTCGGGCAGGGCAGTCCGCTGCCGAACCGGCTCTGGGCGGCGAAACGCTCCACCTGACTCTAACCTTGCGGGGGGAAACATGGTCGTTTCGCTCCACCTCGCTCCCTGAGCCGCTGCGGTTGGCTTTGCTGGGCGAGGTGATGGCGGCCGTGCGTGGCGCGGTGCCCTCTCGGGTCTGGGCCACCCTGGAGGCCCGCAGCCAGGCCTATCATGCCCGTTGATGGGGCTGGCGTGCGACATACCGCGCGCTCGCATTGACCCAAGCGCCAATGCGGGGCGCCCTGTCCTCTGTTCTCACAAAGCGCCTCTGTAAACGCTCATATTTTGTGACGCCCGTCACTATTCGCCGGGTTCGCGGCTGGCTACACTTAATGTAAGCCGAGAGAACGGCGATATAACTTTGGATTGCCCTGGTTCGCATTTCAACGCAATGGAGGGTAAGGATGACCACAGACAAATCGCGAGCGCTTCTCGTCGGGCTGCTGGTCGGCGTGTTGGCCGTAGCACTGGGTCTGGGCTATGGCGTGCGCGCCGGTCACGCGGCGGCATCGCGGACCGACGCGGCCGCCGTCGTGGCCCGTCCCGCGGCCGAAGACGAGGAGACATCCACCGCGGACCATACCAAATTCGAGGAACTGCAGCGTGAGTTCGCCAACGCCACCGAGGTCACCCAGGCCTGCCTGGAGTGCCACACCGAGGCCGCCAAGCAGGTCATGTCCTCTACCCACTGGACCTGGGAGTTCGCGTCGCCCACCGAGAGCGGCGAGACCTGGGGCAAACGCCATGTCATCAACAATTTCTGCGTCGCGGTGACCTCCAACTGGCCGCGCTGCACCAGTTGCCATGTGGGCTACGGCTGGAAGGACGATACCTTCTTCGACACGGCCACCGAAGCGCAGGTGGACTGCCTGGTGTGCCACGATACCACGGGCACCTACAAGAAGTTCCCCGCGGGGGCCGGGCACCCGGCCTATGAGCCCAAGGAATTCCCGCCGGGCAGCGGTAAGATTTGGGAGCCGCCCGACCTGACGACCATCGCGCAGAATGTGGGTCGGCCGGGCAACAAGAACTGCGGCGCGTGCCACTTCTACGGCGGTGGCGGCGACGCGGTCAAGCACGGCGATTTGGACTCCACCCTGGCCGCTCCGCCCAAAGAGGTGGATGTCCACCTGTCGCCCGAGGGCGCGGGCCTGGTGTGCGCGGATTGTCACAAGACCGAGGGGCACCAGGTGCCCGGCAGCCGCTACGCGGCCACGGCCAAGGATACTCACGGCAAGGACTTGCCGGTCTCGGACGACAATCCGACCACTTGTGAATCGTGTCACGGGCTGGCGCCCATGAAGAACCCCAAATTGAACGACCATGTGGACAAGGTGGCCTGCCAGACCTGCCACATTCCCGCGTTCGCTCGGGGCGACAAGCCCACCAAGATGTGGTGGGATTGGTCCAAGGCCGGCGACAAGAACCGGGGCGACCACGGCGTGGAGAAGGACGAGAACGGCTGGGTGGTGTACCACTACAAGAAGGGCGAGTTCGTCTGGGAGAAGAATGTGGTGCCCACCTACCTGTGGTTCAACGGAAAGACCACCTACATGGTCATGGGCGAGAAGATTGACCCCAACGGCGAGGTGTACATCAACCACCCGCAAGGCGGTCCCGACGACCCCAATGCCCGCATCTACCCGTTCAAGGTCTTCCGCGGCAAGCAGGGCTATGACCCGGTGAACCAGACCCTGCTGGTGCCGCACCTCTTCCCCTTCAACAAGGAAGACACCACCGCGTACTGGAAGGGCTTCGATTGGGGCACCGCCTTTGAGGTGGGCATGAAAACCGCGGGCCTGCCTTACAGCGGCCAATACGACTGGATTGAGACCACCATGTATTGGCCCATCACCCACATGGTGGCCCCGGCCGAGCAGGCGCTGTCGTGCAACGCCTGCCATCAGCCCAACGGCCGCCTGGCCGAGGTGCCGGGGGTGTACATCCCCGGACAGAGCGGCCACCCGACCCTGGACGCCATCGGCTGGAGCCTGAGCGGCCTGGCCTTGCTGGGCGTGGTGGTGCACGCGGGGCTGCGCGTGGTCAACCGCAAGCGAGCCTGAGGCCATCGTCGCTGCCCAATCACCTGCCGGGGAGGGGCCGGGCCCGACCCAGTCCCTCCCCCTCCCAGGAGGACGAAGGATGAAAACCCGACGCATCTACCTCTACACCCGCTTCGAGCGCTTTTGGCACTGGATGCAGGCCCTGCTCATCATCGGCCTGGGCATCACCGGCTTCGAAGTGCACGGCACCTACACATGGCTGGGCTTTCAAACCGCGCACATGTGGCATGTGCGCTTCGGGTGGGCGCTGGTGGCGTTGATTGTGTTCGCCGCGTTCTGGCACTTCACCACGGGCCAGTGGAAGAACTACATCCCCACCTTCGAGCGGGTGGGCGTGATGGTGCGCTATTACACCCAGGGCATTTTCCGCAACGAGCCGCACCCCTACAAGAAGAGCGAGCTCTCGAAACTCAACCCCTTGCAGCGGCTCACCTATTTGGGCTTCAAACTGCTCATCGCGCCCATTCTGGTGACTACGGGCCTGTTGCTCATCTACTACAACCGCTGGCCCGAATGGGGTCTGACCTGGTCGCTGGGGACGGTGTCGGCCGTGCACCTGGCCGGTGCGTTCCTCATCCTGCTGTTCTTCATCGTGCATGTGTACATGACCACCACGGGCCACACGGTTTTCAGCAACATCAAGGCCATGCTGGTGGGCTATGAGGAGGTACCCGAAGAAGCCGTTGCGGCCGCAGACTGAGCCGCACGCGACCATCGGCATAGGACAACCGCATATCGCTTCCGCGCCGATCGGCGGCCCTGAACCGGGGCCGCCGGTTGGTCGTTGGCCCCGCATTGGGCCGGACGCGCGGTCCCCGGGGCGGCGAGGCGCGAATGCCGTATAATGAAAGCGCCGGCCCCGGCCGGCCACATTTCCCCAGGAGGCACGGTATGGAACTCCGCAATGTCCCGGGGCCTAAGGCCCAGGCCCTCATTGCCCGCGACCGCGAGGTCATCACCCCGGCCGTGGGGCGTCCCTACGGCTTCGTCATGGACCACGGCCGCGGCGCGGAGGTGTGGGATGTGGATGGCTATCGCTACCTGGACTTCATCGCCGGCATCGCGGTGGTCACCACGGGCCACAGCCATCCCGCGGTGGTGCAGGCCATCCAGCAGCAGGCCGAGCGCTTCATCCACATCTCCGCGGACTACTATCACGAGCCGTGGGTGCGTGTAGCCGAGAAACTGGCCCGCATCGCCCCCTTTGGCGACGAACCCGGCATGTCGTTCATGACCAATTCGGGCACCGAGAGCGTCGAGGCGGCCATCAAGTTGGCCCGCTATGTCACCGGCCGCAAGTTCTTCATCGGCTTTCTGGGCGGCTTCCACGGCCGCACCATGGGTTCTCTGGCGTTTACCGCCCGCAAGGCCGCGTTCCGGGCCCGCTTCTTCCCCTGGATGCCGGGCGTGGTGCACGCGCCGTACCCCAACCCCTATCGGCCCATGCTGCGCTCCCGAGGCAGCGAGGGTTATGGCGAAACCGTGGTGCGGTATATCGAGGAACAGATTTTGGGCGCGTTGGTGCCGCCCGACGAAGTGGCCGCCTTTCTGGTGGAACCCATTCAGGGCGAGGGCGGTTACATCGTGCCGCCCGACGATTTCTTCCCCGCGCTGCGGCGGCTGGCCGACAAGTACGGCATCCTCATCATCGCCGACGAGGTGCAAACCGGCGTGGGGCGCACCGGCAAGTGGTGGGCCATCGAACACTGGCATGTGCAGCCCGACCTGGTGGCCTCGGCCAAAGGGCTGGCCTCGGGCGTGCCCTTCGGCGCGATGATTGCCCGCAGGCGCCTGGCCAGCCAGTGGCCGCCCGGCGCGCACGGCAACACCTATGGCGGCAATCCCCTGGCCAGTGTGGCCGCGCTGGTCACGCTGGACCTGGTGGAGAAGGAACTCATGGCCAACGCGGCCGAAGTCGGCGCGTACGCGCTGCAGGGCTTGCGGGATATGATGGCCCGGCACGCGCACATCGGCGATGTGCGGGGCAAGGGCCTGATGCTGGCGCTGGAATTCGTGCGCGACCGGGCCAGCAAAGAGCCCTTCCCCGAGTTGCGCGACCTGGTGGAGCAATACGCCTTTCGGATGGGCCTGCTGACCATGGGGTCGGGCGCCAGTGTGTTGCGCATGGCGCCGCCGCTGGTCATCACCCGCGCCCAGGTGGACGAGGCCTGGCGCATCCTGGACGCGGCCATCGCCCGCGCGACGCGCGAAGTCGCGGCTTGAGACTTGAGCGGGGCCGGGTCGCTCGTGGGGCCCGGCCCCCTGCTTTGGCATGACAGGCCGCGTTGGTCGGTGCGTTCGTGGCTGGGTGGCCGCGTTTTCCGCCCTCATTCATCCTCAAAGCCGCGGATTCGGGGTATAATGGAGCCCCCACCAGGCAGAACCTTTTTCGATTCAAGGCGGGAGTGGCGTATGGGGCGCTTTTTTGTCTTAATTGTGGATGACCAGCGCGAAGTGGCGCGTCTGGAGCGGGTGAGCCTGGAAGAATTGCTGGGCGAATACCTGGATGTGCGGGATGTGCCTTCGGGCGAGGAGGCGCTGCTGGAACTGGCCCTGCGGCCCGCGGACCTGCTCATCGTGGACCTGGGTCTGCCGGGCCTGGGCGGCCGGGAACTCATCGCCAAGGTGCACCAGACGCATCCCCATGCCCGCTTCATCGTGCTCACCGGCTGGGACGAGGGGAACGCGCGGCGCACCATTCGGGGCTTGCCCGTGCACGAGGTGCTCTTCAAGCCCGTGAACATTGACGAACTGGTGGCCGCGGTGCGTGACGCCCTGGGTTTGATGGCCGACGACGAAGAGGAGGGCGAAGGCGGCACCGAGATGCTGTCCTACGAAGAGTCGGATGAACGTCTGGCCGACTTGCTTTCCCAGGCCCGCGACGACACGGGCGTGGACGCGGTGGTGCTGCTGGACGACGAAGGGCGGGTGCTGTTGCGCAGCCCCGGCCCCATTCCGCCCGACTTGTTGGAAGAACTGCGCCGCCCGCTGGTCTATTTGCACAACGCGGGGCTGGATTTGGCCCGCGCGCTGCACCAGCCCGTGCCCGAGCAATTGTTCTTCTTCCGGGGCCTCGAGCGTGAATATGCCCTGGTTTCGGTCGCGTCCTACTACATGCTGTTGTGGTTGCAGCAAACCGATGAGGGCCGGCCCGCGCTGCTCACCCACACGGCCGCCATGCAGGCCACCGTGGCCGGCGTGCGTGACATCCTGGCCCGCATGGGCATCCTCGAGAGCGCCCGCGCGGGGTCGTTGAGCCAGGCGCGGGACGAAACCCTGGCCGAGGCGCCGCTGCCCGGCACAGGCGACCTGCCCGACGAAACCGTGGAAACCTCGGAACTGGAGATAGACGAACAGGTGGCCGCGTTGTTGGAGAATTTGGGCGAATGGAACCCCGACGCCGCGGAGGTGGACCCCGACGCGTTTTGGCAAGAGGCGGCCAGCCACAAGGGCACCGACTTGTTGCGCATTGACGCAGACGCGTTGTCGTATGAAGAGGCCCGACGCCTGGGCCTGGTGCCCGATTCCGATTTGGACATCTGACCCTGGGCGCGGACCCGCCGGATACGCCCCGGCTCGCTGCGGCCGGGGCGTTGTCGTGTCGGGCTCAACGCCCGACCGCGTACACGGCCAGCACCGCCACCAGCCACAGCACGGCCACGGCGGCATACCACCTCGCGGGCGAGTGCTCGTCGTGCAATTGCAGCGGCATGATGCGCTTGAGGAAGAAGGCGGCTTTTTCTTGCTCGCTCAGGGCTTCGAAGGGATAGGGCTGCAGTTTCCAGCGCGGGCCGCCGACCAGAATGAGCAACAGGCCGCCCAACGCGCCGCCCACATGCCCCCACAGGTCTACCTGGGGCAGGAAACTGGCCAGCATGTTGAGGGTCAGCAGGCCCAGCAGGTTCTGGTACAGGCGTTGCCCCCACAGCCCCATCAGCGGGCGATGGCGTTGCACCAGCACCATCAGACCTACCATCAGGCCGAAGAGGGCCGACGACGCGCCCACGCTGCCGTATGGCGTGAGGATGGCCGAAAGTGCGTTCCCCCACAGGCCGCCCGTGAGGTAGAGGGCCAGGAACCGCTTGTGGCCCAGCAGGTCCTCCAGGGTGGGGCCGAACAGGTACAGCGCGTACATGTTGAGCCCCAGGTGGACCAGGTTCGCGTGCACCAGGACGGGCGTCCACAGCCGCCACCATTGCCCCGTGTGGACAATGTAGACGGCGGGGACCTTCATCAGCCAGCGGGTGATGAGGAAATCTCCCCACAAGGAGCCGAGGGCCTGGTCGGCAAGCCACAGCAGCACCGAGAGGGTCAGCGTACTCCAGGTCACCCAGGGCACGCCGCGCTTCAAATACACGCGCGCGTGACGGGGCTGCCAGGCGGCATAGGGCGTGTTGTCGGGGCGGATGATGTCCATAGGCTCACCTCGACCTGGGGGAAGCGCGTTTTTGCGATTATAATCCAAAGCACCCCCCTTGAGGAGGCGTTCGATGAGCCGTTGGGCTTTGGTAACCGGCGCGGCCCGAGGCATCGGCCGGGCCATTGCCGACGCGTTCCAGCGCCGAGGCTGGCAGGTCATCGGCTGGGACCGACAACCCCCGGCCGGCCCGCGGCCGGCGTGGACCTTCATGGCCGTGGATGTGGCCGACGCGGCCGCGGTGGCCGCGAGCATGGACGCGGTGGCCCGCCACACGCCGCGGCTGCACGCGTTGGTGAACAACGCCGCGGTGCAATTGGCCAAGCCGTTGGTCGCCACCACGCCCGAAGAGTGGGACGCGCTCATGGCCGTGAACTTGCGCGGGCCCTTCGTGGTCAGCCGGGCCGCGTATCCGCTGCTGCGCGCCGCGGGAGACGCGGCGGTGGTGCATGTGGCTTCGGTGCACGCGCTGGCGACCTCGGCCAACATCGCCGCGTACGCGGCCAGCAAGGGCGGGCTGCTGGCCCTCACCCGCGCCATGGCCATCGAGTGGGCCCCCGCGGGCATTCGGGTCAACGCGGTGCTGCCCGGCGCGGTGGACACGGCCATGCTGCGCGCGGGCTTGCAGCGCGGCCACCTGCAGGCGGACGCGGTGGAGGCCCAACTGGCCGAACTGGCCCGGCGCACCGTTTTGGGGCGGGTGGGCGCGCCCGAAGACATCGCGGCCGCGGTGCTGTTCCTGGCCGACCCGAGCCAGTCCGCGTTCATGACCGGCCATGGGCTGGTGGTGGACGGCGGCGCGACCATCCGCTTGAGCACGGAGTGAGCCATGCCTGCCTGGACGCGAACCCTGGCCCGCTATGTGCCGGCGTGGGCCTTGCCCTGGCTACGCGCGGCCTATCTCAAAGCCCTCTGGCTGCCGCAATGGCCCGCGGCGCGCTGGCATCCCTGGCGCCGCGAGAGCCGGCGTCGTCTGGCCGCGCTCAAAGACCGCTATCGGGGGCACCGGGCCTTCATTTTGGGCAACGGCCCCAGTTTGCGGCGCACCGATGTGCAGAAGTTGCGGGGGGAGTTTACCTTCGGCCTCAACCGGGTGTACCTGGCCTTTCCGCAGTGGGGCTTTCGCACCACCTTTTTGGTCTCGGTCAACGACCTGGTCATCGAGCAGTGCGCCGCGGACCTGCAAGCCCTGGACATGCCCAAATTCCTCACCTGGCGCGCCCGCCGCTTTGTGCCCCTGGATGCGCACACCACCTTCTTGTTCACCACCTACATGGACCCCACCTTCGCCACCGACGCGCGCGGGCGCTTGTGGGAAGGCGCCACGGTCACTTATGTGGCGTTGCAGTTGGCCTTTCACATGGGCTTCGACCCCGTGATTCTGGTGGGGGTGGACCATCGTTTCGAGACCCAGGGCCCGGCCAACCAGACCGTGGTCTCCGAAGGCGACGACCCCAATCACTTCTTGCCGCATTATTTCGGCCGTGGCTTTCGCTGGCAGTTGCCCGACCTGGTGACTTCGGAGTACGCCTACCGCCTGGCCCGGCAGGCGTATGAGCGGGCCGGGCGACGGGTGTTGGACGCCACCATTGACGGCCGGTTGCAGGTGTTCCCCAAGGTGGCGTATGAGGACTTGTTTTGAGGCCGGGCCCGGCCGCGGCGGAGCCGGTTCCCCCATGCAAAACGCCGCGCTCAGACGCGCGGCGTTGGTCGGTTCGGCCGTTGGCCGGGCTCAGGCGTTCGCGGCAGCCCGTACCCGCGGGCGGAATTTGTAGCCGTACACGATGACGCCCCGCTCGCCCCGGTCGGTGCGCAGTCGGCGGGTGACCATCTCCACGGGCATACCGATGGCGGGGGGCTCATCGCCCAGGTCGGTGAGTTGCGCGGTCACGGTGGGGCCCTCTTCCAGGCGCACCAGGGCCACCACATAGGGCGCCTGGTCTGCGAAGGCCGCGGGGGGCTGGGTGACGGTGGTGAAGGCCACCACTTCGCCCCGGCCTGAGAAGGCGTAGGTGGTCTTGGCCTCGGCCTTGCACACCGGGCACACATCCCGCGGGGGGAAGAGTTTGGCGCCGCACGACGGGCACACCTCGCCCACCAGGGCATAACGTTGCCGCTTCAAACGCCAATGGCGAGGGACTTCCATGGTTCACCTCCTGCACGCGCGCGGGGAAGGCCCGCAGCACCCCCTTTTATAGGCGCGCGGGGCTCTCAAAAACTCTCAAGTTCACGCCGAGGGCAGCAGCGCCACCGTGGGCAGGGTTTCGGCCTGCCGGGTGCCCAAGGCCTGGGGGATGTCGCTCAGCCACAGGGCCGTGTAGCGCTGATAGGCGAAGTAGCGGCGCCCCCACCAGGCGTACAGCGCGTCGGTGCTCCACACTCGAAACGCAGGGCGTCCGGTGTAAGGCGCGGGGTGGCCGGGGTCCAGCAGATACCAGTGGTCGGTTGCGGGGTCGTAGCCCACGACCACGACGGTGTGGGGCATGCCGTTGGGCCAGACGCCGTAAATCATGGTGGGGTAGCCTTGTCGCAGGTTGCGGGCCAGACAATCGGCCTGGCAGCGGCCTTGCAGGTGCACGCGCCAGGGCTGCGGCTGGCCGTGACGCACGAACGCGCGCGCCAGGCAGCGCAGCGCGGCCGCGGCCCGCCCCGGCGGGAGCGCGCCCACGAAGGGCACGCGGTAGAAGCCCAGGCCGTACAGCGGGGCCCGGTCCATGGCCCGCGCCAGCGCGGGGTAGGGCACATGCACCTGCCGGTGACCGGCCAGGGTGAGAGCCTGGTGAATCAGCATGGCCGTGCAGGCCACCGCGCAGTCGTTGGGCGTGGTTTGGCGTCCGTCGTATTGGTGCTGGTGGGTGCCCAACAAAGTGGTGGGCGTCAGGCGGCCCAACCACAGGGGCGGGCCGGTGTAGGAGGGCGGCCGGGGCGTTTGCGGCCGTCCATACCACAAGCGGTCCAGCCAGGCGCCGATGCGGGCGCGCAGCGAGGCCCCTGTCA
>WGAK01000259.1 GCA_015494815.1 Anaerolineales bacterium
TCGGTGGGCAACGGGCCGCCCTCGGCCATGAACAGCACCGCCTCGGCCAGGTTCAGGTTGCCGGGGTGAATGTCCACCAGCAGGGCCCTGGGGAACCACCGCCCCGCGATGTAGACGAAATCGTCGCTGGCCTGCAGGGCTTCCACGATGCGGCGGGCCAGGACCTCACGGTAGCGCGGCACGATGGTAGCCGCGTCCAGCATGGGGTCGGCCTCGGGCGGGGGCGGATTGTTCAGTTTGTGCTGGGGAAAATCGGCCGCGAACTCGCGCTCGGTGCCGTCTTCCAGACGCACCCGAATGACCGAGAACGCGCCGTAATCGGGATGGTGGCCGGGGCGCACCGCGACCACTTCGCCTTGCTTCCAGCCCAGCGCGGGGAACAACAGCACCTGCCCGACTTCGTAGTGCTCCTTGGGCAGATACATGCCGTGACTCTGCCGCCAGCGCTCCTCGATGCGCCGCTGCTCGCGAGCGATGCGCTCCCGAATCAAGGCCTCGGCCAGTTCCTCGGGGGTCGCGGGTTCCTCGGCTTCGAGCAGGTGCTGGTAGAGGAATTCCAAATCCTCGTCGGTGATGGTCAAGTCGTCCCAATAAGTTTCGCTGACAGGACTGGGTATCTGAACCATTCCATCCCTCTCGCATGAAGTTGCGCCTTGGCCGCGTGGCCCAACGCGGCTATCATTATAACCGAAAAACGCGGCGCGACGACGCGCCAACGGGCCCAAGGGCGCGCCCGCTAAGCGGGCCTGCCCGCGCATCCAAGGAGTTCCTATGGCCTGGGTCGAAATCTACCGCTTCTACCATCCCGTCGAGGCCGAATTGGTGAAGAGTTACCTCGAGGCCCATGACATCCCCGTGCAATTGCTGCAAGAGGGCGCGGCGCGCGCCATCGGGGTCTATGTCGGCCCCTTCGGCACCATCCACCTGCTGGTGCCGGGCCAACTGCGGGCCGAGGCCGAAATCCTGCTGCGGGACTTCCTGGCCCGAGCACGCGGTGCGGGCACCGCGGCCGACGAGCCCGGCGACGACCCCGCGCCGTGGGAGGACTGACGCCTCACAACGGCGGCCGCAGCGGGCAACCCAGCGCGTCCAGGATGCGCGCCTGCACGGCCCACATGGCCTGCCGGGCCGCGGGCTCCTGGTCGTCGTAGCCCAGCAGGTGCAGCACGCCGTGCACCGTGAGCAGGCGCAACTCCTCCAGCACAGGATGCCCTCCGCGCCGAGCCTGGGCTTCGGCCACGGGGTAGGCGATGACCACATCGCCCAAATAGCGCGCCCCGGTTTCGGGGTCGGCCATGTCCGCGGGGAAGGAAAGCACATCGGTCGGCTTGTCCTGCCCGCGGTAGCGGCGGTTGAGAGCGCGCACCGTGTCGGTGTCGGTCACCTGCACGGTCAGGGCCACGGGCTCGGCCCCGGCTTCGACGCGGGCCAGGCGCAACGCGGTGCGCGCGGCCTGGGCCAGCGCCTCGGCGGGCACGGCCGCGGCCCAGCGCGGGTCCACCTGCACCTCAACGGTCATGGTCGCCTTCCTCCGGCCCTGGGGGAGCGGGCGGCGGCGCGGTCGGGCGGGACGGCACCGCGCCCTCCGCGTATTCCAGCCGCTGGTGATAGATGCCTTGCAGCACATCCACGAACGCGTCTTCGATGGCGGCCAGGTCGCGCAAAGTGAGGGGGGCGTCGTCCAACTGGCCCTGCTTCAGGCGCCGCATGATTTGGTCGTGTACCATGGCGCGCAGGGCCTCGGGGGTGCCGGGGCGCTGGCTGCGGGCGCGGGCCTCGCAACCGTCGGCCAGCATCAAAATCGCAGTCTCGGCCGACTGAGGCCGCGGCCCGGCGTAGCGAAAGTCGTCCGCGTGCACCTGGCTGGGGTCCTCGGCCTGCTGGAGGGCCTGCTGATACTGGTAGTAGGTCAGCGTGGTGCCGTGGTGCTCGGCGATGAAGTCGTGCAGCCGGGCCGGCAGGCGGTATTCCCGGGCCAGACGCAGGCCGTCGGTGACATGGGCGCGGATGATGGCCGAACTCTGTTGCGGCGTCAGGCTCGCGTGCGGGTCCGGCCCGCCCGGCGGGATGTTCTCGATGAAATAGTGCGGGTTCTCGGCCTTGCCCACATCGTGATACAGCGCACCCACCCGGGCCAGCAAGGGGTCGGCCCCCACCCGCTCCGCGGCCTGCTCGGCCAGGTTGGCCACCAACAGGCTGTGCTGGTAGGTGCCCGGCGCACGGTGCAGCAGATATTGCAGCAGGGGATGGTCGGGGCGCGCCAGTTCCAGCAGGTGCTGCGGCGTGACCCGGCCCAGCCCAAAGGCCAGCAGATATTGCGCTAACAGCGCCATGCTGGTGCTCAGGCCGGCGTTGAAGACGGCAGCCACCCACAAAGAGCCCAAGGCTACCCAATCGGTGCTCGGGTCGGCCAGCCGAAATGCCGTGACCGTAGCCAACTGACTCACCATCATCAGCAGCCCGGCCTGGATGAACGCGGACAACCGTCCGCCCCGATATTTGAGCCAGAGCGCGGCCACCCAGGGAGCGAGACCGTGGAAGGTCAGCCATTCCAGCGGGCGGGCCAGGTCATAGGCCACCAGCACGGCCAACGCGCTGGAGAACACCAGCGTGGTGGGCACATCCCAGAACACGGCCAGCACCAGCGCGTACAGCCCCAGGGGGAAGAGGTAAGGCCGCAGCACATGGCCAGGCAGCAACAGCCGCGCCACGGCCAGCAGCAGCACGAAGCCGCCCAGCCCGGCCAGCCGAGAGCGGGCATCGGGCAGGGCCTGAGGCCACACCTTCCAGAACACCGCGACGACCAGACCCACCAGCAGCATCAAAGCCCCATACGCGGCCAGCACCGCGCCCCGGCGTTGGGGCGTGAGCATACCGAAGTGGGCCAGCGCCTCCAGGTCGGCCGCGTCCAGCACTTTGCCGCGCGGCACCACAATTTCCCCTCGGCGGAAGGCGCGGGAGACAGGCGTCACGCTGGCCCGGGCCTGAGCCTGGGCCTGGGCCGTGCGTTCGGGGTTGTAGAGCACATTGGGCGCCAGATAGGCATTGACCAGGGTTTCCACCAACCGGGCCTGCACCGGCGTCAGGTCGAAGCGAATGCGGGCGGGCACCATGCGCCGGGCCTCATCCAGCCGGTCGTCCCGGATGGGCGTTTGCATCATCTCCACCAGCACCCGTTGGGCCTCGCGCTGCACCTGCGCCCATGAGGCGGGGTCCAGGGTCAGGATTTGCCGGGCCTCGTCCGCGGTCAAGGACAAATCGTCCATGCGCAACAGGTCCAGGGTTTTGGCTTCAATGTCCGCGTACGGGTCCTGGCGCACCACATCTATGTAGCGCAAGGCGGCCTGCAGACGCTCCAACTGCCGACGGCCGATGGTGGGGTCCAGCGGGTCGTACACCCGGCCCACGGCCCGCGCGGCATCGTCCTGGGCCTGCTGGGTGAGCACATCGCTGACGAATTGCAGCGCGTAAGGCGCCAGGATGTCGGTGGTGGCCACATCCCCCAACTGCCAGGGGATGGCTTGCAGGCGCGGGCTGGTGACCAGCAGCACGCCCAGTACGGCCCCCCACCATACCAGCAGCCACAGCCAGCGGGAACGGGATGGGCGCGGGGTGCGGGCGGTCATGCTCAGGCAGCGCGTTCTTGCAGCAGCCGCCGGACCACCTGGCTGACCTGCTGCCCGGTAGCCCGGCCCTGCACGCGCGGCATCAGGGCTTTCATCACCTTGCCCATATCGCGGGGGCTCTGGGCGCCCACCTCGGCGATGACCTCGCGGGCCAGGGCTTCCAGTTCGGCCGCGCTCAGGGGCTGCGGGAGGAAGGCTTCCAGCACCGCGATGACGGCCTCGGTACGGGCCACCAGGTCGTCACGACCGGCCTGGCGTGCGGCCTCTAAGGTCTCGCGGCGCATCTTGACCTGCTTGTGCAGCACGGCCAGCACTTCGGCCTCGGTCAAGGGGCGCTGTTTTTCCACCTCGGCCATTTTGATTTCCGCCAGGGCCGTGCGCAAAGTCTCTTTTCGCAACATGTCTTTGGCCCGCAAAGCCTCTTTCAGAGCCTGTTGCAGGCGGCTTTTCGTGTCCATCGTCCACCTCCTGGGCCGCGTGCCACGCGGCCGCGGTTCAGGAAATTACGGTTCCGGCGCCGTCCAAGGCGGCGGCGAGCGCGCCTTCCACCCGGCCGTCGGCGATGACGACGCGGCCCACGCCCCCTTCCAGGGCCTCCTGGGCGGCCAGCACCTTCTTTTTCATGCGGCCCTGCGCGTAGGTCATGGCCTGGTCCAGGCGGGCGCGGGGCAGGCGGCGAATCAGCGTGCTCTCGTCGGGGAACCGTTCCAGCAGGCCCGGCGCGGCGGTGAGCAACACCAAGGTATCTGCGGCCAACGCGGCGGCAATCATGGCGGCGGCCCGGTCCGCGTCCACGTTGAGGGCTTCGCCTTGCTCACTGGCGGCCAGGGGGGCCACCACGGGCACATACCCCTGCCCCATGAGCAAGGTCAGCAGCGCGGTGTTGACGGCCTGGATTTTGCCCGTGTAGTCCCCGCGCAGGATTTTGCGCTTGCCGTTTTCCACCACCCGAATGGCGCCCTTGCGGCGGGCCTGCAACAAGCGCCCGTCCAGGCCGCTGAGCCCCAACGCGTTGACGCCCAGGCGTTGCAGGTGCTCGACCAGCAGGCCGTTGACCTTGCCGCGCACGGCCATGAGGAAGATTTCCAGGGTGCGGCGGTCGGTGTAACGGCTGGTGAAGCCCGAGGGCGAGGTCACGAAGCGCGGCGGGTAGTCCAGGGCCTCGCCCAGGGCATTGGCCTCGGCCGAGCCGCCGTGCACCAGCACCAGGGCGAGGTCGGGCCGGGTGGTCCGCAGGTGCGCGACTTCACGCGCGATGCCGGCGAAATCCACGCCTTCGGTGCCGCCCAGTTTGACCACCAGAACGGGCATGTTGGGCTCCTTGGGCAGAAGTGGCCTCCGGGCGCGCGCCCGGGGCAAAGGGCTTTCATTGTACCATCGCGCCCCCAAATCATGGTAGCATATCGCCACCGAGCCGCGTCCCGCCGCGGGCTCGTGGTTCCCTATTTTCGCCAAGGAGGGCGCTGTGCGACCCAAGGCCATCGTGACGGCCCTGGCCCCCGAAGAATGGGCTTTGCTGGCCTGGATTGTGGCGCTGCATGGGTATGTGGCCAGTGCGTCGGTCTATACCCTGCTGACCTGGTTCCACATTGACGACGCCTTCTACTACTTCACCGTGGCCCGCAATATCGTGCTGGGCCGCGGGGTGACCTTCGACGGGTTGGGGCCGACCAACGGCTTCCATCCCCTGTGGATGGCGCTGCTGGTGCTGGTGTATGCCCTGCTGGGCCGCGGGGGCGACCTGATAGGGCCGCTGCGGGGCATCGTGGTGCTCACGGGCGTGGTGCACGGTCTGACGGGCGTGGTGCTCTACCGGGCCGGGCGGCGGGTGTTCCACCGCCCGGTGGCCTGGGGCCTGGCCGTGACCTGGGTCTTCGCGCCCGGCGTGGTGCGCACGTTTGCCGCGGGCAGCATCGAGAGCACCCTCAACGCGCTCACGCTGGCCGGGGTGTGGCTGGCGAGCCTGCGCCTGCTGGAGGCGCCGGAGCGCCGGAGGGCCTGGCTGGTTTGGGGCGGGAGCCTGGCCGCCGCGCTACTGGCCCGGCTGGACAACATCTTCGTGGTGGGGCTGACCGTGGCGGCCATGCTGCTGCGGCAGCGGGCCGTGTGGTGGCCCTGGCTGCGGGAACCGCGGCGGCAAGCGCGCGCGCTGCTGGGCTGGCTCGCGGCCTGGGCCGGACCGCCTCTGGCACTGGTGGGCGGCTATCTGCTGTGGAGTTGGGTCTATGTGGGCGGCATCGTGCCCGTGAGCGGTCAGGTCAAGGCCTGGTGGGGCACCTTCGGGCAGGGCACGCCCTATGGCCACCCCAAGGCCGACCCGTGGCCTATGCTGGTGCTCAAGGCCAACCTGGACCCGCGCGCGGGCAAGCCCTGGTCCGTGTTTCTCACCCCCGCGTGGGACCTGTACCAACGGGCCACGGCGGCCGACCTGGGTCTGCCCGCCATGCAATCATGGCGTGAAGGACTGCCGGTGGCCGCGGCCGGGCTGGTGGTGGTGGCCGGCCTGCTGGTGCTTACCCGCCGCGCGTGGTGGCCGGTGTTCCGGCGGGCGTGGCTGGGGCCCTGGCTGCTGGGCGGCATCGTGCACGCGTCCTACTACCCCATCGCCCGGCACATGGCCGTGCGCCATTGGTACTGGGTCGGGCAGCACTTGCTGTCGTACATTCTGCTGGCCGTGGCCGCGCAAGCCATCCTCGAGGTTTGGCAGGCGCGCCGGGGGGCCCTGCGCCTGGCCCCTCGGGTGACCGCGGGGCTGCTGGCCGGGATGCTGTTGCTCGCGGCCGGACGGCTGACCTATATCATGACGCGCACCTATCGCCACGACCGCGCGGGCACGCACATGTACCTGGACTACGCCCGCTGGGTCGAGGCCCACACCGAGCCGGGCGCGCGCATTGGCGCCACGGGCGCGGGCAGCCTGGGCTACTTCGTCCAGGGTCGCACCATTGTCAACCTGGATGGCCTCATCAGCAACTATGCCTACCTGGAGGCCATGAAGCGCGGCCGACGGGTGGCCTATTTGCGCGCCGCGAGGCTGGATTATGTGCTGATAGGCAAAGCCCTCTACGACCGGCCGCCTTATCAGGACCTGACGCCCTACCTGGAAGAGGTGGCCCGCTATTTCAACGCCGACGAGCAGTGGGGCATCGTGCTGCGTCGCTTTCAGCCGCCGCCGACGCCCCGCTAACCTGCGGCACGCGCCGCGGGCGCTCCAAGCCGGAGCGCCCGCGTGCCATGCCAACCGGTGTGGTCCAGACGGTTAGTAGGCCAGCAATGCTTCCACGGCCTGACGAATGCGTTCCACCGTGGGCACCACCGCGTGCATCAGGCCGATGTTGTACGGCACGGGCACATCGGGGGCGGCCACCCGGCGAATAGGCGCGTCCAGCCACTCGAAGGCCTGCTCCATGACCACCGCGGCAATCTCGCCGCCAAAGCCGCCCGTCAGCCCGTCTTCGTGCACGATGAGCAGCCGACCGGTGCGGCGCAGGCTGTTCAGCACCGCGTCCACATCCCAGGGGATGAGGGTGCGCAGGTCCAGCACCGTCACCTGCCCCGCGTGGTCGCGCACCGCGTCCAGCACGCGGGGCACCATCGCGCCCCAGGTGACCACGGTCAGGCGGTCGCCCTCCGCGAGGGTGGCCGCGCGGCCAAAGGGCAGGCAATAGTCGTCGCCGGGGTAAGGCCGCCGCGCCACCGCAGTGTCCAGCAGCGCGCGATGCTCCAGGAAGATGACGGGGTCGTCCCCGCGCAACGCGCTGCGCATGAGCCCCGCGGCGTCGGCCGCGTTGCTGGGGTAGGCGATGCGCCAGCCGAACATGTGCACGAACTCTTGCTCCGCGCTGAAACTGTGCCAGGGGTCGCCCGTGACCTTGCCATAGCCCACAGGGATGCGCAACACCACGGGCGCGGCGAATTGATTGGCCGTGCGCCAGCGCAAAAAGCCCAGGTCGTGGATGGGTTCTCGGGCCGGGTCGGCGTATTTGCGGAACTGGATTTCGGGGATGGGCAGCAAGCCCGCCAAGGCCATGCCCACGGCCCGGCCCACGATGCCCACTTCGTTGAGCGAGGTGTCGAACACCCGCTCGGGGCCGTACTTGTGCAGCAAGCCGCGCGTCGCGCCGTGCACACCGCCTTTGACGGCCACATCTTCGCCAAAGACCGCGATGCGCGGATTGAGGGCCATCTCGGTGTCCATCACCCGCAGCACCGCGTCCACCAGGTTGACCCGCCGTTTGGGCTCGGGCGGCTGCGGCTCCGCGCTCCCCAGGGGGATGAGCGCGCCCTCGGGGCGCAAGCCGCCCATCTGCGGGGCCTGGCCCTCGAAGAACACAAACAGCCGCACCTCGGCCGGGTCGGGCTCGGGCTGGGCTTCGGCCCAGGCCAGGGCCTCTTGCACATCGTCGCGCACCCGCTGCACCAGGGTGTCCCAGTCCGCGGGGGTGAAAAGGCCCTCTTCCAGCAGAAAGGCCCGTAAGTGCAGCAGAGGGTCCATCTGGGCCTCGGCCTCGCGCTCTTCCGCCGGTTTGTAGGCCGCGTTGTCGGTGAAGGTGTGGCCGCTGAGCCGGGGCACGCGTAAGCGCACCAGCGCGGGGCCTTCGCCGCTGCGCACATGGGCCAGCGCGGCCTGCAAGATGCGCAGGGTTTCCGCGGGGCGGTAGCCCGGCCCGTCCCAAATGCGCAGGTTGCCGTAGGCTTTCAGGTTGGCCGCGATGTTGCCGCCGGGCACCTGCAAGTCGCTGGTCACCGAGATGCCGTATTTGTTGTCTTCGATGACGAAGAGCATGGGAAGTTCCTGGGGCGTGACCACATTGAGCGCGGCCCAGAAGCCGTTGCTGGCCACGCTGCCGTCGCCGCCCATCGCCACGGCCACGGCCCCGCGCCAATCCTCGTTCTTCAGCACGCGCACCCGATAGCGGATGGCCTGCGCCCAGCCCGCGGCCGTGGGGTATTGTGCGCCCACATCGCCCGACGAGGGCAACACGGTGGCCCGGTCGCGGCGGGGCAGGTGGAACATCACGCCGGTGTCGCGGCCCCAACTGGGCGGCGTGGCTTTGGCCATGTTCGCGGCCAGGGCCTCGCCCGCGGTCAAGCCGCTGGCCAGCACGAAGGGCCGCGAGCGGTAGTACACCGTGGCCGCGTCGTGAGGATGCGTGAGCAGGCGCGCGGTGAGCACTTGCACCAACTCGTGCCCCTTGGCCGAGAACTGATACTTCACCTTGCCCTGGGGCGTGAGGTGCTGCTCCTCCAGTTCGTCCAAATGCCGGGACAGCAGCATGTAGTAGGCGACTTCCGTCCAATTCAGGGCCTCGGGCATAGACCAACTCCTTAAGGTGGGGTTCGATGCAGGACGAAAAACAACGGCGGCCCTGGCCGCCGTTGAGGGTCAAGATGCGTTTTCGTCGAGGTAGGGCACCCAATCGCTGATGCGATGTTTGACCGCATAGGTGGCCAGTTCGACCCGATTGCGAAAGTTGAGTTTCTCCATGATGGTGCTCACATAATTGCGCACCGTGCCTTCGCTCAGGCGCAGCCGCTGGCCAATCTCCCGGTTGCTCAGGCCCTGGGCCACCAGGGCCAACACCTCCATCTCCCGGGGCGAGAGGCCCGAGAAGGGCGTATCGCGGCCGGTTTGCTGCAAATCGGCCCGGGTGAGCAAATCGCTGGCCGAGTCCACATCCAGCAGGGTCTCGCCGCGGCCCACCGCGCGCACGGCCCGCAGCAGTTCGTCGCTGCCCACCTCTTTGAGCACATACCCCTTGACGCCCACCCGCAGGGCCTGGGCCACGAAAGCCTCGTTGACGAAGGAAGTCAACAGCACCACCGCGGCGTTGGGGAACCGCTCGCGAATGCGCCGCGCGGCTTCCAGACCGCTGTGGTCGGGCAGGCGCAAATCCATCACCACCACATCAGGGCGGTGCAGCAGATATTGGCGGACGGCTTCCTCGGCCGTACCAGCCTCGGCCACCACCTCCAGGTCCGACTCCGCGTTGATGAGGGCCTTGAGGCCCAGTCGGACCACCTCGTGGTCGTCCACCAGCAAAATGCGTAAGGTCATCCCTACCTCCTAATGCGATTCCAGCACCGCGGGAGAATTCACCGCCGGCGGGGTTGCCTCGGCCTCGGCAGGCGGCGTACCGTTGCTGGCAACGGACCAGTGCTGCAAAGGCACCCACAATTCCACCCGCGTGCCCTGCCGCGGCTGCGAGGCAATGCGCAGGCGGCCGCCCAGCAGCAAGGCCCGCTCTTCCATGTGCTTGAGGCCAAAGCCGGGACGCAGGTCCGCGGGCATGCCACGGCCGTGGTCTTGCACGCAAATCACCATGTGCGCGTCGCGGCGGTCCAGGCGAACATCAATGTACGGCGTGCGCGCGTGACGGATGGCGTTGGCCAGCGCCTCGCGCACGAAGGCAATGACATGTACGGCCCGCTTGGGGTCCAGATAGGGCGCCGCGCCGTTGCTGTGAAAGCGTACCTCGGTGCCCGAGATGTGTTGGGCCTCTTCCACCAGGTTGCGCAGCGCGCGCTCGATGTCGGCCACATGAATCTTAGGCGACCATTCGTGCAGCAAACGACGCATTTCGGTGGTGGCCGCGTCCAGGGCCGCGGTAATGCGCTCCACCTCCGGCCGCAGCGCCTCGGGCACCTGCCGCTCCAAGGCTCGGGCCAGCAGCCCGGCCGCGTAGACTTGCTGCAACGCGCCGTCGTGCAAGTCGCGGGCAATGCGCTCACGCTCCTGGCTTTGGATATGCTGCAGTTCCATGTGGTCCAGGCGGCGTTGGGTCTCGACCACGAAGACCTCCATGCCGCGAATGAACGACCACGCCAGCAGCGCGCCCAGCAGCGTGGCGAAAATCTCGGGCGGCGCGTGCACGACCCGAAGCCATATCTCGCCGTTGACCCATTGCGCGGGCAGGAAGGGCGCCGGAGGGCCCACCACGGGCATGAGCACGCCAAACGCGGCCAGCGAGAGACCGGCCACCCGCAGCGTGCGATAGATGCGGTCCACGGCCAGCGGGCGGATGTAACGCCCCGCGTGCTGCCGCAGGCCATAGGCGGCCAGCAGCCCGGCCGGCAAGGCCAACGCGTACCGGGCCAGGGCGTCGGCCGTGTGCAGGGCGGTGTACACATCCAAGCCCTCGGCCCATACGATGCCCACCGTGGCCGCGGCCCAAAAGGCCACCAGGCTCAGGGCCCATACCCGGCTGGCAAACCAGGTCGTGCGCTCCTCTTCGTCCAGCAAGCGGCGGCCAAAACTGAGCAGCATGGCGAAGGACCCGGCCAACAGCAGCGTGCGCAGCACCCGCAAGGCATGCACCACGCCGGCGGGCAAATAAGGCGCCTGCAAGGGAATGAAGAGATAGCCCCAGGCGTACAAGCCGTGCAGAAAACCAAACGCGGCCAGCCGAGGCAGGCCGCGTGCCAACGCCAGGCGTGAAAGGCGACCGGCTTGGGTGAAAATCAAACTCCCCAACAGGAAAAAGACCTGGCCGTACAGGAACCAGATAATCGGCCGGTTGGCTTCCCACCAGGTGAAGCCGGTTTCCATCATACCGCATCGCCTCGCGCCGAACTTATCTTGATTTTACCATATTTGCATGGGCCTTCGGCGGGCCGCGAACGCGCCGCGAGGCCGCCCTCATGGACGGCCTCGCGCTCAGCAGGGGCGTCGTCACGCGCTCAGGCCGGAACCTTGTCCAACCCCGCGGCCGCGCGCAGCAACGCGGCCTTGTTCGTGCGCTCCCAGGGCAGGTCAATGTCGTCGCGACCGAAATGCCCATAGGCCGCAGTCTGGCGGTAGATGGGCCGCAGCAGGTCCAGGTCGCGGATGATAGCGCCCGGCCGCAGGTCGAAATGTTCCCGCACCAGGCGCTCGATGGCCTCGTCGGGGATGCGGCCGGTGCCGAAAGTCTCGATGTGGATGCTCACGGGTTCGGCCACGCCGATGGCATAGGCCAGTTGGATTTCGCAGCGGTCGGCCAGCCCCGCGGCAACAATGTTCTTGGCCACCCACCGGGCTGCGTACGCGGCCGAACGGTCCACCTTGGTGGGGTCCTTGCCGCTGAACGCACCGCCGCCGTGGCGGCCCATGCCGCCGTAGGTGTCCACGATAATCTTGCGGCCGGTCATGCCCGCGTCGCCCATCGGGCCACCAACCACGAACCGGCCCGTGGGGTTGATGAGATAGCGGGTGTCCGCGTCCAGCATGTCGGCGGGGATGACCGCGTGGATGACCTCTTCGATGATGCCCCGCCGAATCTCTGCGTAGGACACATCGGGCGCGTGTTGGGCGCTCACCAGCACGGTGTGCACCCGCTTGGGCTGGCCGTAGGCATATTCCACCGTCACCTGGGCTTTGCCGTCGGGACGCAGCCAGGGCAAAATGCCTTGCTTGCGCACCTCGGTCAGGCGGCGGGTGAGTTTGTGCGCCAGGTAGATGGGCATGGGCATCAAGGTGGGCGTTTCGTTGCAGGCAAAGCCGAACATCATCCCCTGGTCGCCCGCGCCGATGGTGGCCACTTCGTCGTCGGTCAGCCGATGGCGGGTCTCCAGCGACGCATCCACACCCTGGGCAATGTCGGGGGATTGCTTGGAGATGGCCACCAGCACGCCCGCGGTGGCCGCGTCGAAGCCCTTGTCGCTGCTGTCGTAGCCGATTTCACGAATCACCTGGCGGGCCAGCGCGTCGAAGTCCACCTGGGCGCGGGTGGTGATTTCGCCAAACAGCATCACGAAGCCGGTCTTGGTGGCGACCTCGCAGGCCACCCGCGAGCGGGGGTCCTGGGCCAGGCACGCGTCCAGCACCGCGTCGCTAATCTGGTCGCACATCTTGTCGGGGTGCCCTTCGGTGACGGACTCGGAAGTGAATAGCGTCGAAGGCGCTTGCATGAAAGACAACATCGTGCGCTCCTTGGTTGAAAGATGCCGCCAGGGGCGGGGGTCCGCGAGGGCAACAAAAAAGCCCTCCCTGGGAAGACAAGGAAGGGCCACACATGCCAGCGCAAGCGCGGCTGCCCTCTTATCTCCCAGAACTCCGTCTGCCGGAATTGGCACCTTGGTCTCCGTCCGGGCCCGCCTCTACCCCCTGGGCCACGGAGCGGCGACCGGTTGCCGAGGCTTCACAGGGCCGGTCCCTCCGCCTCTCTGGATAAGAGTGCCGCTATTCGGTTGGGGTACCGATGGGCCCAAGTCTACCACAAAGCCCGGCCCAAGGGAAGAGTTGCGAAACCAGCAAACGGGCGGTGAAGCGGATGGGCGAATCGGCAGATGCTGTCTCCTCGCTCCCCGTTCCCTGCTGCCCGCCGGAACCTGACGCCTGGCCGCCGACCGTTACGAAGCGGCGAAGCCATCTCCGGCGCGAGCCACACGCAGCATGCCCCGGCCGCGCGGTACAATTCCCCCACACCCCACATAAGGAGGTTGGCCGATGCGCTTGCAAGGGAAACGCGTGGTCATCTTGGTAGACGAAGGCTTCGAGGACCTGGAGTTTTGGGTGCCGCGTATGCGGCTGGAAGAAGAAGGCGCCACCGTGGTGGTGGCCAGCCGCCGACCGGGCCGTTACACCGGCAAACACTGCTTGCAGGCCGAGGCCACCGTGGCCGCGAAGGACCTCAACCCCGCGGACTTCGACGCGGTGGTCGTGCCGGGGGGATGGGCGCCCGACAAACTGCGTCGCGACCCCGGCGTGCTGAACCTGGTGCGGGGCGTGTACGCGCAGGGCAAAATCGTGGCCAGCCTGTGCCACGGCGGTTGGGTGTTGATTTCCGCGGGTATCGTGGCCGGCCACAAGGCCACGGGTTCCACGGGCATACGGGACGACATTCTCAACGCAGGCGGCACCTGGGTGGACGAACCCGCGTTTCGCGACGGCAACCTGGTCTGGGGCCGGGTGGTGAAAGACATTCCCGCGTTCTGCCGCCAACTGGTGGCCGCACTGGCGGAGGATTGAAGCATGGCCGACACCCCCCGCCTGACGCATCTGGACGAGCAAGGCCGGGCGCACATGGTGGACGTGGGCCCCAAGCCCGTGACCGAGCGGGTGGCCGTGGCCAAAGGGGAAGTCCACATGCAGCCTCACACCTTTCGGCTGCTGCAAGAAGGCGCGCTGAAGAAGGGCGATGTGTTTACCGTGGCCCAAATCGCGGGCGTGATGGCGGCCAAACGCACCGCGGACCTCATCCCCCTCTGCCACCCGCTGCCGCTGACGCACATTGCCGTGACCTTCGCGCTGCGACCGGAATGGCCGGGGGTGGAGATTACCGCAACGGTGCGCACGCGAGCCCGCACAGGTGTGGAGATGGAGGCGTTGACCGCGGTGAGCCTGGCCGCGCTCACGGTGTATGACATGGCCAAGGCCGTGGACAAGACCATGCGGTTGACCAACATCCGGCTGGTGGAAAAGCGCGGCGGCCTGAGCGGCGATGTGCGCAATGCCTGACCGCACGGCCGTGGTGCTGGTCAACCCCATCGCGGGGACGCCGGGCCGCGCGCAGACGGGCGCGCGCATTCTGGCCCGCGCGTTGCGGCGATACGGCTGGCAGGTGGACGTGCAGGTGGTCCGGGGCCGCGCGGCCATGCAGGCCCACGCGCGCGCGGCCGCGGAGCAGGGATGCACGGTGGTATTCGTGGCCGGCGGGGATGGCTCGTATCGGGCCGCGGCCGAGGGCCTGGTCGGTGGGGAAACGGCCTTGGGGCCGTTGCCGCTGGGCTCGCGCAACGTGCTGGCCCGCAGCGTCGGCCTGACAACGCCACGCGGGCGGGCCTGGCAGCGCGGTTGGGAGGCCCAGGCCGCACGGCTGGCCCGGCACGGCCGTGTGGTGCAGCGGCGGGATGTGGGCCGGGTCAACGGCCTGGCGTTCCTGTCATGGGCCGGGGTGGGCTTCGACGCGGCCATCGTGCATCGCCTGGAACGGGCCCGCCGCGCGCCGCGCGGTCAGGTGGTCTGGCGTTACGCGTGGACGGTGTTGCGCATGTTGCGGGGCTGGCGCGGCTTTCACGCCCAGCAGCCCCCCACCCCGCAGCCGCAATGGATGTGGCTGGTGTTCAAAGAGCCGCGCTATGCGGGCGACCTGGTGCGCCTGCGGGTACCGGCGCGGCCCGACGACGGTCGTTTGTGGTGGTGGCGGGTGCCGGGGCAGGGCTGGCAGGGCCTGGCGCGCGCGGCGCGGGCCTGGCTGTCGGGCCACTGGCGCGGACACATGCCCGACGTGACGCCCCTGGCCTGGCCCGCGACATGGCGATTGGCGGCCGCCCAACCCGTCCATCTGGACGGAGACCCGCTGCTGGACGCGACGGTGTTGACCTGGGGGCTGGAACGGCAGGCCGTGGCGGTGTGGGGTTTGGATGAGGGGTGAGAGAAGAGTGGATTGGGGATGGTGTTCTGGCTATACGCATTATTCACGCGGCGCAGCCCCTTCTTCCCCCAGCAGATAGCGGCGGTAGGCCGCCGCCGCGGCAAAGAACGCCTCCCAATCGGCCGGCCCGCCCTGCTGCAGCAAACGCCGCAAGGCCGTAATCTCGTCCTCCAGACGCTCCAACGCGGCCAGCACGGCCTCTAAGTTGGTGGCCATGATGTCGCGCATCATCCGCGGCGACGACGCGGCCAGGCGGCTGGTGGAGCGAAAGCCCGGCCCCACGAACCCCCGCACCTCGGGCGGCACGCTGCGGGCCAGGGCCACCCCCAGCAGATAGGGCAAATGGCTGGTGAAGGCCAGCCCCCGGTCGTGCTCCTCGGGCGTGCTCCAGACGGGATACGCGCCCACGGCCTGCGCCAGCGCCTCGGCCACGGCACGAGCCCGCGCGGTGGTGCGAGGCAACGGCGTGAGCACGAAGGCCGCGCCCCGGTAAAGCCCGGGGTCCGCGTGGGCCAGGCCCGCGTGCTCTTTGCCAGCAATGGGATGGCCGCCGATGGGGTCGAAGCGCGGGGGCAACTGCGCGAAGGCCCGGCACACCGCGCGCTTGGTGGAGCCCAGGTCGAGCACCACCGCGGGCCGCGGCATCCAGTGCGGCAGGCGCGGCACCAACTCCAGAATAGCCTGCACCGGCGCGGCCAGCACCACCACATCGGCATGGGGAAGCACCTCTTCGGGCCCGGCAGCCACCACATCCACCACCCCCCACTCGCGCGCCAGAGCCCGGGTGTGCGGGTCGGGGTCCGCGGCGTACAGCGCCGCGACCTGCCCGCGTAAGGCCATGGCCAGAGAGCCCCCCATCAGCCCCAGGCCAATGATGGCAATCCGTTGGTGGCGCAACGCGGCAGTTTGCGTCATGGCTTCACCCTCCCGGTCGGCATCTCGCCCGCGACAAGGCGGGTGTATGCATAGCATAGCACAAAAATGGCAGAGATTTGTTAGCGCCGCGGGGCCCGCGCGCGGGCCGAACCGTGCCTACGGCGACCGCGGGTACGCCCAGGCGTACAAAGCCGCGGCCACGGCCTCCGGCGCATCCAGCGGCAGTAAATGCCCGGCCTGCGGAATGATGGCTATACGCATGCCGGGAAAACGCGATGCCAAATCCGCGGCCAGCGCGCGGTATTTGGCATCACGCGCGCCGGCCAGGTAGAGGATGCGCGGAGTCAGGCGGGCCAGCGCATCCCACAGCGGCGGCTGCCGCCCGGGACTCAGCGCGGCGATGACCGTCGCCAGCGCGGCCGCGTCCTGCCGCATGCGGCGCGCCACCACCGCGGCGCGCAACCGCGGCCGCTCGGCCAAAGCGAACAGGGGCAAGCGATACCACGCGTCCAGAAAGGCCGCCAGGCCCTGCGTGCGCAGCATGGCGGCGCGCGCGTCATCCTGGGCCGCACGCGCCGCGCGCGCCTGGGGGTCGGTCAGGCCGGGATGCGCGGCCAGCAACGCCAGGCCGGCCACGCGCGCGGGGTGCCGCGCGGCCCAGGCCAGGGCCAGCCGCCCGCCCAGGGAGTAACCCACCAGCACGACCGGCCCCCGCACGCCGTGCGCGTCCAGATAAGCATCCAGCCAGGCGCTCCACGCGGCATACGAAGGCCGCGCGGCGCCCAAAGGCGTGCGCCCGTGCCCGGGCAAATCGGGCGCCCACGCGGGCGCTTGCCAGCCGCGGGCCCGCAGCGCAGCCCGCACCGCGTCCCAGTCCTGCCCGGTGCCCAAAAAGCCGTGCACGAACACCCAGGGGGTCGTGGCCGACAACCCGGCCGGAGATGAAAAGTCCATGAACAAATCCCCTTTTTCGGCGGGTGACAAATGTCATTTCGGCCCTATTTTAATCCACTTGTTAGCCTGATTTAAGGCCGATATCACCCATGCCCACTACGATGAGGCCCATCAAAGCCCTATCACTGCTGCGGAGCCCACCATGACTACCCTGCGCATTGGAACCCGCCGAAGCCGCCTGGCCCTCTGGCAAACCGAACACATCCGCCAGCGGTTGCAGGCGCTGTGGCCCGACCTGCACATCGAAGTGGTGCCGTTCGCCACCCGAGGCGACCGGGTGCTGCAGCGCGCGTTGCCCGAAATCGGCGGCAAAGGCCTCTTTACGGCCGAGTTGGAGGCCGCGCTGCGCGATGGCCGCATTGACCTGGCCGTGCACTCCCTCAAGGACCTGCCCACCGAGACGCCGCCGGGCCTGACCCTGGCCGCGGTGCCCCCGCGGGCCGAGCCCCACGACGCGTGGGTGAGCAAGCACGGCCGGCCCCTGGCCGAACTGCCGGCCGAGCCCATTGTGGGCACCAGCAGCCAGCGCCGGGCCGCGCAGGTGCGCCTGCTGCGTGCGGACGCGCACATTTTGCCCTTGCGCGGCAATGTGGACACGCGCGTGCGCAAGGCGCTGGACCCTGCCGGGCCTTACGACGGCGTGGTGCTGGCCTGGGCCGGGCTGCAACGGCTGGGGCTGACCGCCGCGGTCACGGCCCGCTTCGCGCCGGACGAAATGCTGCCCGCGCCGGGCCAGGGCGCGCTGGCCGTGCAGGCCCGCGCCGACGACCCTGTGGTGCTGCCGCTGCTGCAGCCCCTGGACGACCCGGCCACCCGCCTGGCCGTGTTGGCCGAGCGGGCCTTTCTGCAAGGGCTGGGCGGCGGATGCGCGCTTCCCGTGGCGGCCTGGGCCCGGGTGGAGGACGGACGGCTGGTGCTCACGGGATTGTTCGTCACACCCCAGGGCCAGGCCCTGCGCGCCGAAGGCCACGCGGCGCTCACCGCCGATGACGCGCGCGCTTTGGGCCAGGCCCTGGCCGCGGACATTCGCGCCCAACAGGCCGCCGCGCGGCCCGTCCGCCGGCCCCGCCGCCCGCGCGTGCTGGTGTTGCGCGCACCCGCGCAGGCCCCGGCTTTCGCCCGGGCGCTGCGCGAAGCCGGGTTCGAGCCCGTGCTGTACCCCGTGCTGCGCATCGAGCCCGCGATGGGCCCCGACTTCGAGGCCGCGTTGCAACGCCTGGCCCAAGGGAATTACGACTGGCTGGTGCTCACCTCGGTCAACGGCGTGCACGCGGTGCAGGCCGGCCTGGAGCGGCAAGGTCTGACGCTGCCCCCGCGCGTGCGATTGGCCGTCATCGGCCCGGCCACCGCGCAGGCCGTGCGCGCCTGGGGCCACGAGCCCGCGGTCATGCCCGCCGCGTTCGTGGCCGAAGCCCTGGCCGAGGCCTTAGGGCCCGTGGCCGGGCAGCGCCTTTTGCTGGCCCGCGCGGACCGCGCCCGGGCCACGCTGCGCGAAATGCTGCGCGCCGCGGGCGCCACGGTGGACGAAGTGGTGGCCTACCACACCCGCACCGTGGTGCCCCAAACCCCGCCGCCCGCGGCCGACTTCGTGGCCTTCACCAGCCCTTCCACGGTGGAAGGGCTGCGCGCGGCCTACGCGCACTGGCAACGCCCCTGGCCGCCCGCCGCGCGGGTGGTGTGCATCGGCCCCATCACCGCGCGGGCCGCGCGCGCGGCCGGATTGACCGTCCACCAGGTGGCCCAGACCTACACCATCCCGGGGGTGGTGCAAGCCCTGCGGGCAGCCACATCGCCCCGTGAACGGAGGTCGTCGTCATGACCCAACAACGCTGGCAAGCCCCCTTCCCCGTGGCCGGACCGGCCCAATTCCCCGCGGTGCGCCTGCGTCGGCTACGCCGCACGCCGGGCCTGCGCCGCATGGTGCAAGAGACCCACCTGCGGCCCGCGGACTTCATCTACCCGCTCTTCGTGCTGCACGGCCGCGACATCCGCCGCGAAGTGCCCTCCATGCCCGGCGTGTTCCAACTCTCGGTGGACCAGGCCGTGCGCGAGGCCGAAGAAGCCTTCCGCCTCGGCGTGCCCGCGGTGATTTTGTTCGGCATCCCCGCGCGCAAAGACCCTCTGGGGGAAGAGAACTTCGCGGCCGAGGGCATCGTGCAGCAAGCCATCCGGGCCATCAAGGCCGCGGTGCCCGACATGGTGGTCATCACCGATGTGTGCATGTGCGAATACACCGACCACGGGCACTGCGGCATCGTGGACCATCGCGAGGTGGTCAACGACCCGACCCTGGAGATTTACGGCCGGGTCGCGGTGTCGCACGCCGAGGCCGGGGCCGACATGGTCGCGCCCAGCGGCATGATGGACGGCCAGGTGGGGGCCATCCGCGCCGCGCTGGACGCCGCGGGCTTCGGCCAAGTGCCCATCATGGCCTACGCGGCCAAATATGCCAGCCACTTTTACGGCCCCTTCCGCGACGCCGCGCAAAGCCCGCCCCAATTCGGCGACCGCCGCGGGTATCAGATGAACCCCGCCAACGCGCGCGAGGCTCTGCGCGAGGTCGCGCTCGACATTGCCGAAGGCGCGGACATCGTCATGGTCAAACCCGCGCTGGCCTATCTGGACATCATCCGCCAGGTGCGCGACGCGTTTGCGGTGCCCGTGGCCGCGTATCAGGTCAGCGGCGAATACGCGATGCTGCACGCCGCGGCCCAGCGAGGCTGGCTCGACTTGCAAGCCGTGGCCCTGGAAAGCCTGACGGCCATCAAGCGGGCCGGCGCGAGCCTCATTCTGACCTACTTCGCCAAAGAAGCCGCCCGCTGGCTGGCGGCCGGCTGAACGCACCCCATTCTTCGCTGCTTCGGAGGCCCGTAT
>WGAK01000260.1 GCA_015494815.1 Anaerolineales bacterium
CATCACCAAGCGCCTGCTGTGGGTCTGCCGCCTGTGGGACACCCACGAGGACGACCGGGAGTACGACACCCTCACCACCCAGGGCGCGACGCGCAAACTGTGCCCCGACCCCGCGGCTTTCGTGTACTGGATGCCGTCCTCGGAGGGTCCAACGGCCCATGCCTGACCCCGCGCTGCAATCCTTCGGCGCGCACGAATATCGGGGCGGCCGCTGGCAGACGGTGCAAGTGGCCGCGCCGGCCGAGCGCGCGTTGACCATCTACCTCAACGCGACGGAATGGGCCGTGTTGTTGGCCAGCCCCCACGACCCACTGAGCCTGGCGTTGGGGTTTTTGGCCAACGAAGGCGTGCTCACCCACCCCGACCAGGTGGCCCTGGCCCAGGTGTGCGGCGGGGGCGCGTGCGTGGAAGTCTGGCTGCACGGCCCGACCCCGTCGCGGGGCCCCACGGTGCGCACCACCGGCTGCACCGGCGGCGTGACCCGCACCCTGCCCGCGGCCCTGGACCTGCCGCCCATCACCGACCCCGTCCGGGTGGCGCCCGCCGTCCTTTTTGGCCTGCTGCGCGCCTTGCAGGACCGCGCCCTGCTGTATGCCCGGGCGGGCGGGTTGCACGCGGCCGGGCTGGGCACCCCCACGGGCGCGTTGCGCTGGGTCGCGGAGGATGTCGGGCGGCACAACGCGGTGGACCGCGTGCGGGGGCTGGCCTGGCGCGCGCAAGCGTCCACCGCGGGGCTGGTGCTGGTGACCACGGGCCGCATCTCGGCCGAGATGGTGGTCAAAGCCGCGCGCATGGGCTGCCCCGTGGTGGTCAGTCGCACCGCGGCCACCGCGCAGGCCGTGACCCTGGCCCGGCGCTGGGGCGTGACCCTGGTGGCCTACGCCCGCGCGCGGCGCCTGCGGGTGTACACCCATCCGCAGCGGGTGCAGGAATAGCGTGCGGGCCCGACCATGCAGCCGGGCCCGGAGGAGAGAAGAGGAGGCTTGGCGTTATTCGGTGAGGTCCAGCACCGGTGGCGCGTGATACACGGTGGATGGATAGCGCAAGACGACATCGGCCGTGCCCATGACCTTGGCCGAATAGCAGATGAACTGCGCTCGCAGGCTGAGCGTACCCGAAGTGCCGGCAATGTGGCAGGCCTGGGGCGTGGCGTCGCCGGCCACATACACGGTGCCGTCCAGGAAAAAGTCCGCCGTGCCCTGCAAGTCGAATCCCTGGTGATTGTCGGGTGGCATGTAGAACAACATGCCGCCCCACTGGTGCCCGTTGGCATCGCGCAGGTTGGTGGCGGCCGTGAGATGCACCTGGCCGTTGCCCGCCAGTTTGACCTGTCCGTTGCGCACGAAGAACATCACCCCGTCGCCCGTCACATCGCCGCCGTTGAGGGTAAAGTCGCCCTCGACACAGTAGAGCCCCGGCTCGAAGGTCACGGTGGCACTGCCCTGGATGCGAATCTGGCCGTAGGTGCCGGGTTGATAAGTGCCGCTACCGGTGATGTTCCCCCGGTTGGGGCCGGGACACGCGGGTTCGGGCAGAGCCGGCATGTTCAGGCGCGTGCCCAGGTCGCCCTGAATGTCCACCTGCAGGTTGGGGTTGCCCACGATGTCCACGGGTCCGACGGAATACAGCGTATCGGCCCGCAGCGTGAGCGCGCCGTTGAGCACGGTATCGGTGTTGACCCAGAGATTGCCTTCGATGTCCACCAGCCCGTTGCCGCCGACGCGCAGGCCGGGGTCGTCGTCACCGGTGGTGAGCAAGGTGAAGCCGTTGGCCAGGGCCTGATAGGGGCGGGCCCGGCTTTGCGCGTGCGTGCTGACCCGCAGTGGGCCGTTGTAGACCAACTGAATCAGGGCTGGCGGAATGCCCGCGGTGATGTCCACATTCACCAGATAGACCCATTGGGTTTTGTCGCGCAGCGGCCCTTCGATGGTCACGGTGACCGTGTCTTGCGCGCCATCGTTGTCGTACCCGTTTTCCGCGGCCCGGGCGCGGGCTTTGGCAATGGCTTCTTGCAGCACCGCGGACGAGACCGTGCCGTCGGCCTGCATGGGCGCGTAGGCAATGGTCAGCCCACCGGCCATGGCCGCGGAAAACGGGTACGACAACG
>WGAK01000261.1 GCA_015494815.1 Anaerolineales bacterium
GGGCGAGGGCAACGCTGGACAAGCCAAGGCTTACGGAGCATGTTAGCCCTTCGGAGTGCGGGGATGGGTGGCCAAAAGGCGTGGGCAGAGGCTTGGGCCCTTATGAGCCAGGCTCCCTGACCTTCCCATCAACTTGGGACGCACCCGGATATGACCATCGAAGAGGCGGCTGAATACGCCCTGCATGTCTGGCAGGCAGTTCGCCGGTATCGAACGAGGCCAATTTCGCGCGGCCATTGCCCAACAGGATCATATTGGGTTGGCCATTCGCTCTCTCCCACGTTTGGAGGTCACCCGCTTTGAGGCCAAACAGCCATTATTCGGTAGGCTATTCGTCATTATTTGGCCCATCCTACCCTCGTCCTTCAGCCAACTGCGTAACTCTTAGGAAGAAAAAGCCCTGTCCAAAAGGCCCCGCCAAACCTTGACGGGCCGGGCCGGGGGCTGTATAATACGCCTCGCATGCAAACCCAAGGCCCTCGAACGAACCATAGCGAGCGTGGTGGCGCGCAACGCGCCTGCGCGCTGGCTTTTTTTGTCTGTTGATGGTTGAATGGGGTTCGCCCACACCACAAGGGTGGTCAATTTGCGTCTGATGTCCCGCCATTTCGTCTCGCGACAGGTGCTGCAGCCCTGTGGCGGTGCTTTTGTTTAACGAACACGCCGCGCCCGACCTCGCGCGCGTCTGGCCCAGGGATTTCCCCAGGAGGTTGCTTGTGGAGACCAAAGACATTCTCTCCCTGCGCATTCGCCTCGCCTCGCCCGAGACCATTCTGAGTTGGTCCTACGGCGAGGTCACCAAGCCCGAGACCATCAACTATCGCCGGCTGCGGCCCGAGAAGGACGGGTTGTTCTGCGAGGTCATCTTCGGCCCGACCCGGGACTGGCAGTGCTATTGCGGCAAGTACAAGAACAAACGGTACAAGGGCATTGTGTGCGAGCGGTGCGGCGTCGAAGTCACCCGCTCGTCGGTGCGCCGGGAGCGGATGGGGCACATCCGGCTGGCCGCACCCGTGGCCCACATCTGGTACACCCGCCGGGTGCCCTCGTACCTGGGCCTGCTGCTGGACATCAACCGCCGCAACCTGGAACGCGTGCTCTACTTCGCCCAATATGTGGTGACCCATGTGGACGAAGAGGCGCGGCAACGCGCGCTGCAGCGCCTGGACGCGGAAATCGGCCAGAGTGAGCGCGAGCAGGCCGAGCGCATCAACCTGCGCATCGCGGAAATCAAGGCCCAGCGCGACAAGCGCCTGGCCCGCCTCGAAGCCCAACGCCAGGCCATCGAGGCCGAATACAACGAAACCGTGGCCGCGCGCCTGGAGCCCATCATCCGCGAAGGCCAGCGCCTGGAGCAAACCCTCCAGGCCCATATGGGCCAGGTGCTGGACAAACCCCTGCGCTTCGGCGCCACCGACACCCTGGTGGCCAAGGCCGGCGAGACCGTCACCGCCGACCATCTGGGCCAGGTGCAGCGCATCGTGCAGGAACAACTGGCCGCCATCGAAGCCCAACTGAAGCAGGAAAAGGACGCGCGCCTGGCCGCCATCGAAGCCGAGCGCGACCGTGTGCGGGCCGAGGCCCAGCGCCGCATGGACATCCTGCGCGAGGAGGCCGAGCGCCAGGCCAGCCGTGAGCACGACGAACGCCTGCGCTGGCGCGACGAACTCATGGAACTGCGGCCCTTGACCTTCCTCAGCGAGCCCCGCTACCGGGAACTCAAATCGCGCTGGGGCAATGTCTTCCGGGCCGACATGGGCGCGGAGGCCTTCCACGAAATCTTGCGCCGCCTGGACCTGGACGCGCTGGCCCGCGACCTGTGGCATGAAGTGCGCACCACCAAGAGCAAGCAAAAGCGCAAGAAGGCCATCAAACGCCTGAAAATCGTCGAAGCCTTCCGCCGCTCGGGCAACCGCCCCGAATGGATGATTCTCACCGTGCTGCCCGTGCTGCCGCCCGACCTGCGGCCCATGGTGCAACTGGACGGCGGTCGCTTCGCCACCAGCGACCTCAACGACCTGTACCGCCGGGTCATCAACCGCAACAACCGCCTCAAGCGGCTCATCGAACTGGGCGCGCCCGATGTCATCATTCGCAACGAAAAGCGCATGTTGCAAGAGGCGGTGGACTCGCTCATTGACAATTCGTACCGCGGCAAAGCCTTGCTGCGCCGCGGCCGCCGCGAACTCAAATCCTTGAGCGATATGCTCAAAGGCAAGAAGGGCCGTTTCCGCCGCAACCTGCTGGGCAAGCGGGTGGACTATTCGGGGCGCTCGGTCATCGTGGTGGGCCCCAAACTCAAGTTGCACCAGTGCGGCCTGCCCAAGAGCATGGCCCTGGAACTGTACCGGCCTTTCGTGCTGGCCCGTCTGGTCGAAAAAGAATATGTCAACAACATCCGCGGGGCCAAGCGCTTCGTCGAGCGGGGGCGCCCCGAGGTGTGGGAGGTGCTGGAAGAGGTCATCAAAGAGCGGCCCGTGCTGCTCAACCGGGCACCCACCCTGCACCGCCTGGGCATCCAGGCCTTCGAGCCCATCCTCATCGAGGGCAGCGCCATCCAACTGCACCCCCTGGTGTGCACCGCGTTCAACGCCGACTTCGACGGCGACCAAATGGCCGTGCACCTGCCCCTCACCCCCGAGGCCATCCGCGAGGCCCGGGAACTGATGCTGGCCTCCAAGAACCTGCTCAAACCCGCGGACGGCGAGCCCATCATCACGCCTTCCAAGGACATGGTGCTGGGCATCTACTACCTCACCATGGAAGACCCGCGGCCGCACAAAGGCGACGGCCTGGCCTTCGGCCGTTATGAAGAGGTGGAACTGGCGTACGCGTTGGGCCAGGTCGAAATTCACAGCCGCATCCGGTTCCGCACCATGACCTGGTTCGACGACCAAGGGCAGCGTCTGCCGCGGCCCGAAGAGCGGGTCATCGAGACCACCGTGGGCCGGGTCATCTTCAACCAGGTGCTGCCCGAATTCATGCGCTTCTACAACCAGGTGCTGGACAAAGGCGGCGTGCGCGACCTGATGTCGCAAATCTACGAACTGGGCGGCGACGAGGCCACCGTGGCCGTGGCCGACCCCATCAAAGACATCGGCTTCAAGTACGCCACCCGCTCGGGCGTCACCGTGGCCATCGCCGACATCACCGTGCCCGACGAAAAATGGGCCATCATCCAGCGGGCCCACGACGAAGTGGACAAGGTGGAACGGGCCTTCCGGCGGGGCTTGCTCACCGAGCAAGAGATGACCGAGCGGGTCATCGAAATCTGGCAGCAGGCCACCGAAGAAGTGCGTGAGGCCGTCAAGCGGGTGCTGGACCCCACCAACGACCTGGCCGTGATGGCCATCTCGGGCGCGACCAAAGGCGGCTATGGCACCATCGCGCAGTTGGCCGGCATGCGGGGTATGATGGCCGACCCCTCGGGCCGCATCATCCCCTTGCCCATTCGGTCCAACTTCCGCGAGGGCCTGAGCAACTTGGAGTACTTCATCTCGACCCACGGCTCCCGCAAGGGCCTGGCCGACACCGCGCTGCGCACCGCGGACGCGGGCTACCTGACCCGACGCCTGGTGGATGTGGTGCAGGATGTCATCATCACCATGGAGGACTGCGGCACCGAACAGGCCTGGACCATCCGCCGCAGCGACGATGTGGGCGGCCAGAGCATCGGCGAACGGCTGTGGGGCCGGGTGGCGGCCGAGCATGTGGTGGACCCCGACACGGGCGAGGTCATCGTGCGGGCCGGCGAACTCATCGAAAAACGCCACGCCCGCCGCATCCAGGCCTCCAAAATCGCGGCCGTCAAGGTGCGCTCGCCCCTCACCTGCGAAGCGCCCTTCGGCCTGTGCGCGCAGTGCTACGGCCTGGACCTGGGCACGGGCAAGCGGGTCGAAGTGGGCACCGCGGTGGGCATCGTGGCCGCGCAATCCATCGGTGAGCCCGGCACCCAGTTGACCCTGCGCACCTTCCACACGGGTGGCGTGGCCTCCGAGCGCGACATCACCACCGGTCTCCCCCGGGTGGAAGAGGCCTTAGAGGCCCGCAAGGAGCCCAAAGGCGAGGCCGTCATCACCGAAATCGGCGGCGTGGTGCAGGTCACCCAATCCGAGAAATACCCCGACCTGCGCATCGTGCGGGTCATGCACAGTTACATGACCCAGGACGAATACCCCTTGCCCGAAGGGGCGCTTCTGCAAGTGGAAGACGGGGGCGCGGTCGAGGCCGGCCAGCCACTGTACACCGACGCGGACGGCAACGAAGTGACCGCGACCCACGGCGGCCGGGTGCGCCTCGAAGGCGACAAACTCATCGTGGCCTACGAGCGCAAAGAAGTACGCGAATACGAAATCCCCGGCAACATGCCCCTGCTGGTGCAAACGGGCGACAAAGTCGAGCCCGGCCAGCCCCTCACCGAGGGCTCCCTCAACCCGCACCGGGTGCTGCAAATCCGCGGCCGCGAAGCCGCGCAACTGTACCTGTTGGCCGAAGTGCAAAAGGTCTACCGCACCCAGGGCCAGAAAATCCACGACAAGCACTTCGAGGTGGTCATTCGCAAGATGACCTCCAAGGTGCACATCGTCAACCCCGGCGACAGCGACTACCTGCCCGGCGATGTCGTGGACCGGCTCAAAGTGCGGCGGCTGAACGAGGAACTCATCGCCCAGGGCAAGCGCCCGGCCAAATACCGGGATGTGCTGCTGGGCATCTCCAAGGTGGCCCTGGCCACCGAGTCGTGGCTGTCCGCGGCGTCCTTCCAGCACACCATTCGGGTGCTGGCCGAGGCCACCATCGCGGCCAAGACCGACCGCCTGCTGGGCCTCAAGGAAAATGTCATCATCGGCAAACTCATCCCCGCGGGGACGGGCTTTGACCCCAGGCGCTTTGCCGAGGTGCTGGGGCTGGCCCAAGAGCCCGAGGAGGAACCGCCGGCGGCCGAGGCCGAAGGCGAACCCCCCGAGGCCGAGGCCGGGCCCGAGGCCGAAGCCGCGGGCGAGCAACCCGTGAGCCCCGCGCCCTCCAGCGTGCCCTCGTCGTAGCCCTTGACCACCAGCCTGCTAAGCGCAACAACGCCCCGGTCGTGCGCCGGGGCGTTGGGCTTTGGTGGGGGAACCTCAGGCGGCCAGGTCTCGCAGCGCTTGCAGCACGGCCGGGTGCAACGCGGCGTTGGTGGCCACCACCCCCCGGTTGCGGGCCAGGGTGCGTCCCTGGCCGAAATCCAGCGCGCGGCCGTCCAGGTCCGTCACCCGGCCGCCGGCTTCTTCCACCAACAGAGCCCCCGCGGCCTGGTCCCAAATCTTTTCCTTGTAGTCGGGGCGGGAGGCCGGGGGTACCCGCAGGTAGATGTCGCCCTGGCCCGCGGCCAGCAGCGCGTACTTGGCCTGGCTATCCAGGCGCACGGGGGGCTGCCGGGTGCCCAGGCGCCGGGCCAGCGCGGCGATGAGGCCGCCGTGGGTGTGCGCGGCCTCGTAGGAGCGCAAGATGCGCGCCGCGCGCGGGTCGCGCACGGCCGAAACCCACAGGCGTTGCCACGGCCCTCCGGCCAGGGGTGCGGCCCACGCGCCCCGACCGCGCGCGGCCACGGCCAACCAGCCGGGCAACGCCGCGCCCGCGGCGGGGGCCTCTGCCGCGGGCCAGGCCAGGTTGGGGCAGGCCAGCCCGCCCCACTGCACCCGGCCGCCGTCCACCAGGGCCAGGGCCACGGCATATTGCGCGCCGCGCAAAAAGCCCTTGGTGCCGTCCACGGGGTCGAGCACCCAGAAGCGCCCGCGCGGCTCGGCCCGGCCCTGGGCCAGCCAGGTCGGCAACGCGTCCGTATCGGCCTGGGGCAGCACCAGGCGCACGGCCTCGAGCACCGCGGCCTGCACCGCCGGGGGCGCGGCCCGAAAGGTGGCCGCGTCTTCTTCGGCCACCAGCCGCGCGGCGGGCTCGTGCTGCCGCAGCCACGCGGTCACCACGGCCTGGGCGGCGAAGTCGGCTGCGGTCACGGGCGAGCGGTCGGCCTTGTCCACGGCCTGGGCCTGCCGCGCCTGGATGGTCCAGGTGACCCGCGCGGCCTGGCGCAACGCCTCCACGGCCCAGGCGGGGCCGATGGGCGGGTTCATGCGCGCCTCCGTTTGCGGCGGCGCCTCGGCCGCGGCGGAGCCGGTTCCCCCGCCCCCGCAGCCGAGGCGGGCACACCCACCAGGTCGTAGACCATCGCGCCCGTGATGCGCACGGGCACCAACGCGCCCACGGGCAGCACCGCCTCGACCAGCACCAGGCCGTCAATTTCGGGCGCGTCGCGGTACGAGCGGCCCACCGAGAGGCCGTGCTCGTGGTCCACGCCCTCGATGAGCACCTCCAGCGTGCGGCCCACCTGGGCCTGGTTGCGGGCCAGCGAGATGGGCTGCTGCACGGCCATCAGCCGCTCCCAGCGTGCTTGCTTGACCTCGGCGGGGATGGGGTCGCCTAAGGCTGCGCTGGCCGTGCCTTCTTCGTAGGAGAAGCGGAACGCGCCCACCCGGTCGAACTGGATGTCGCGCACGAAGTCCAGCAAGGCCGTGAATTCTTCCTCGGTCTCACCGGGGTAGCCCACGATGAAGGTGGTGCGCAGCGCCAGGTTGGGGATGGCCGCGCGCATCTTCTCGAGGGTGCGGTAGACCCAGTCGATATTGGCGGGGCGGCGCATGCGGCGCAGCGTGGCGGGGTGGGCGTGTTGCAGCGGCATGTCGAGATAGGGCACGATTTGGGGCCGGGTGGCCATGACCTCGATGAGCCGGTCGGTGACATAGCCGGGGTAGGCGTAAAGTACCCGAATCCAGGGCACATCGGGCACCGCGTCGGTCAGGGCTTCGAGCAAGTGGGCCAGGCCGTCTTTGAGGCCCAGGTCGTGGCCGTAATCGGTGGTGTCTTGGGCGATGAGGATGATTTCTTGCACGCCGGCGTCACGCAGCATCCGGGCCTCGTGCACGATGGCCTCGAGCGGGCGGCTGACCAGGGTGCCTTTGATGAGGGGGATGGCGCAAAACGCGCACGGCCGCCGGCAGCCGTCGGCTATTTTGAGATACGCGCTGCCGCCCTGCACGGCCACGCGGGGCACGCCGTGCTCGTCGCGGCCCACGGTGGGCGTCGCGGGCAAATGGTAGAGCGGCTGCGGATGGGGCGTCTGGCGCAGGCGGCGCACCAGGTCCAGGATGTCCATCCAGCGGCGGGTGCCGATGATGCCGTCCACGCCGGGCACGCGGCGGGCGACCTCCTGGCCGTACCGCTGGGTGAGGCACCCCGCGGCGATGAGCAACTGGCCGGGCTTCTTGGCCGCGGCCAGGTCTTGCAGCACCTGGTACGATTCGTCGCGGGCCGGGCCGATGAAGCCGCAGGTGTTGACGATGACCACATCGGCCTGTTCGGGTTCGTCCGCGGGGCGATACCCGTCACGGGCCAACAGGTCGGCCATGGAGTGGGCGTCCACGGTGTTCTTGGCGCAGCCCAACGAAATGATGTGGAATTTGGGCATGGAAAACCTCCGGGCGAGGCCACGCGGCCCCGCCAGCGCAGGGAATTGTAGCATAAAGGGGCGGGGAGGGGAGAGCGGAAATGTGCTCGTGCGCGGCGGGATAGGAAAGGAAGACCTCGATTTTCAGGCGCACCCATTTCGGCGGGATGGCGTCTGCCATGAAAGAGAGAGAATGAAGCGACGCACCCATTGGAGGTACGATTGCCCGGTGCGGCAGGAGCAGTGGCGAGCGCCCAGAGCCTGGCGCATGCGCTCGAGAAGGTTTGGTTTGCGCGTTTGAGGCGTGGAAACCCCCGGCTTTTGGCGGAAAAGGGATTGACCTGCGGCACGAAACGATTTATACTTGGCCTTGAAAGGAGCGGGATTGTGCCTGGGGCGGTGGCGTTCGTATTTAGGCGGCGTA
>WGAK01000262.1 GCA_015494815.1 Anaerolineales bacterium
AGCCCCCGGGCGCGCAGTTCTTCGGCCGAGGTCTCCGACGGCGTCAGGCTGGCGATGACGAAGGACTTGAGGGTCAGGCCGATGGCCGCGAATTCCTCGCTGGCCTTGGCCCGCACCGCCGCGCTTAGTTCGTCCAGCAGGCCCAGCAGGTCCTGAATGGTGCGGTACTTGCCGCCCAATTCACCCAAAGTATCGGTCAGGGCCCGCAACAGGCGGCTGCGCAGGTCGTTCTCGATGTCCGCGGTGCGATACAGGCCCCGCGCGCCCACGATTTGCGTGACGAACTGCTGCGGGTCCGCCACCTGATAGGCATACACGCCAAAGCCCTTGAGCAGCAGCCAGCCCAGGCCCACGCCTGGCGTCTGCACGGGGATGGGCTGCGGCGTACCCCACTTGCGGTCGCGAAACTCCCGCATGGCCACGAAGTAGACTTCGGCGGTGAAGGGGCTCTTGCCGTCGAACAGGCGGCCCAGTTGCTCCACCAGGAAGGGGATGTTGGCCGTGGTGATGGTGTGCCGACCGGGGCCGAACACATCCAGGGCCTTGCCATCGCGGAAGAACACCGCGGCCTGCGACTCGCGCACGATGAGTTGCGAACCCAGGCGGAAGTAACCGGGCCCCACTTCGGGTACCCGATGGACGATTTCATCGGGGCGGGCGTCGGGCCATTCGATAATGTCGAATACGCGGGCCATGAATCTACCTCCTGAAAGGACAAAGGTCGCGGGCCGGCTCACGCCGCGTTCAGCAGCACCTCTTCCCGCTGATGGAAGGCTTGCAGGGCCTCGCGCGCCAGGCGCATCAAATCGGCCAGGGCCGCAGGGAAGTCGTCTTGACCCACCGCGGCCTGCACCCGGTCCACGGCCGCGGCCAGGTCGTCCACCCGGGCCAGCAACTGCTGGTCATGGGCATACAGGCGCGCCAGTTGCGGCTCGTTGATTTTGACCGCATCGAACACGCCCGCGTAGCCATACGAAGCCGTGCGAATCTGGTCGGCCAGGGTCTGCAAACGCACCACCGCGGCCTCCACATCGTCGAGCCAGGCCAATTGCCCCTGGCGCAACAGCGCGCGCTGCACCTCGGACAGGCGGGGCACCAGGGCCATGATGCGCTGCGCGATGGTCGAACGCAGCAGTTTGTCGGCCTCCCGACGGGTCTCCCGGGCCTTGTAACCGGCAAAGCCCGGGATGCGTGCGGCCAGGTTCTCGACCGCGTTGCGCATGTTCTGGATGGTTTCCAGCGGGTCTTGTGTACTCATGGGGCCTCCCAACGGGCGAACGACAAAGCGTGTTGTATTGTTGATTGTACCAGAAATTCGGTTCGCGAGCGCGTCCGGTTCGGGCCCGGTGCGGCGCGCCGGCCGTCCGGGAAATAGGCGCGCGCCCCGCCCCACGCGCGGGAGCGCGCGGCCTGCGGGCAGTGAGGGCATGGTATAATACGGGCCCTCGCACGCTCCGACCATCCAAAGGGGATGCCATGACCGCCAAGGTTCTCGTACTGGAAGACGAGCCCCCCTTGAACGACCTGTACACGCGGGTGCTCAAGCGCGCCGGGTTCGCGGTGGAGCAGGCCTATTCCCTGGCCGAGGCCCGGCAGAAGTTGGACCAGCAGGCCTACGACTTCTTCATCGTCGACATCCGCCTGCCCGATGGCATCGCCACCGAATTGCTGCGCGACTATCGCACGCACCTGAACGCGCAGGGCACCCAGGTGGTCGTGCTCACGGCCGAGGCCCGCTACCGCCTGGATTTGGCCGAAATGGGCTATGAGCACTACTTCGAAAAGCCCATCTCGCTGCAGATGCTGAGCACGTTCGTCCAACGCCTATGGCAGGCACGCGGTAGCCGGGCTTCGTCCGCGGACGAAGCGGCCTCCTGACAGGCCGCCCCCGCGTCAATCCTCGTCGCCCACCCGCAGCACGGCCAAAAAGGCTTCCTGCGGAATCTCCACCTTGCCCACCATTTTCAGGCGCTTCTTGCCCTTCTTCTGCTTTTCCAACAACTTCCGCTTGCGGGTCACATCGCCGCCGTAGCATTTGGCCAGCACATCCTTGCGCAAGGCTTTGACATTGGCCCGGCTGATGACCCGGCCGTTGGCCGCGGCCTGGATGGGCACGGTGAACAACTGCCGCGGGATGAGTTCCTTGAGTTTCGACACCAGCCGCTGGCCCCGCCGGTAGGCTTCCTCACGATGCACGATGGTGGCCAGCGCGTCCACGGGCTCTTTGTTGACCAGCACCTCCAGTTTGACCAAATCGCCGGGCCGATAGCCGATGAACTGGTAGTCCATCGAGGCATAGCCCCGAGTGCGGGACTTGAGTTGGTCGAAGAAGTCCACGATGAGTTCGGCCAGGGGCATTTCGAAGTCCAGCACCACCCGGTCCGGCGTGGGATACTCCTGGCCCTTGAACACCCCGCGGCGCTGAGTGACCAGTTCCATGACCTGGCCGTAGAACTCGGTGGGCGTGTAGACCTGCAACGCCACCCACGGCTCGCGAATCTCCTCCACCTGCTCGGGGGGCGGCAACTCCGCGGGCGAGTCAATGCGGATGACCTCACCGTTCTTGAGCACCACCTCGTATTCCACCGACGGCGCGGTCACCACGATGTCCAGGTCATACTCCCGCTCCAGGCGCTCTTGCACGATTTCCATGTGGAACATGCCTAAGAACCCGGCCCGAAAGCCGAATCCCAACGCGTGGGAATGCTCGGGCTGATAGACCAGCGCCGCGTCGTTGAGTTGCAGTTTGGCCAGAGCATCCCGCAGGGCCTCGTAGTCGTCGCTTTCGACGGGGTAGATGCCGGCGAACACCACGGGCTTGGGGTGGCGGTAGCCGGGCAGGGGCGCCGCGGCCGGTTGCCGCGCGTGGGTGATGGTGTCGCCCACCCGGGCCTCTTGCACCGTCTTCAGGCCCGTGGCGATGTAGCCCACCTCGCCGGCCCGCAACTCGGCCACGGGCTGCATGTCGGGCCGAAACACGCCGATTTCCACCGGCTTGAAGCGCGCGCCACCGGCCATGAGGGTGAGTTCGTCGTTGGGCCGCACCACCCCGTCCACGATGCGCACATAGGCCACCACGCCCTTGTAGGGGTCGTAGTGGCTGTCGAAGATGAGCGCACGCAGCGGCGCGTCGGGGTCGCCCGCGGGCGGCGGGATGCGCTGCACCACGGCCTCCAGCACCTGGTCCACATGGGTGCCCTCTTTGGCCGAGATGCGCAGCACTTCATCGGGATCCACGCCCAGCAGTTCGGCCACTTCCTGGGCCACCTCGTCGGGCCGGGCCGAGGGCAGGTCAATCTTGTTGACCACGGGGATGATTTCCAGGTCCGCGTCCAGGGCCAGGTACAGATTGGCAATGGTCTGGGCCTCCACGCCCTGGGTCGCGTCCACCACCAGCAGCGCGCCCTCGCACGCGGCCAGAGCGCGGCTGACCTCGTAGCCGAAGTCCACATGGCCGGGGGTGTCAATCAAGTTGAGCACATACCGCTGGCCGTCCTGGGCCGTGTAGTCCATGCGCACCGCGGAGGCCTTGATGGTCACCCCCTTCTCCCGCTCCAGTTCCATGCTGTCGAGCACCTGCTCGGTGCGTTCACGCTCCGAAATGGTGCCCGTGAGTTCCAGCAGCCGGTCGGCCAGGGTGGACTTGCCGTGGTCAATATGGGCGATGATGCTGAAATTGCGAATGTGCGCCTGGGTCATGGGGTTCGCTCGCCTTTTGCCGTGGGTTTTGGGGGATGGGCTCCGCTACGGCCGGGCTGTATTGTAACATTTTTGGCCCCCTGCGATGCGGGGTTGGACCGCGTGCGGGCGCGGTATAATGGGCCGACCTTCATCCCTCGTCGAGGTGAACCTATGGAGCCCCTGCTGTCTCCCGCGGAGCGGGATGCGCTCGTGCAAGCCGAGGCCCGGCATGCGGCGGGCGTGTATGCCAAGCGCGACTTGATGCTGGTGCGCGGCCGCGGCGCGCGCGTGTGGGATGCGCGCGGCCGCGAGTATCTGGACTGCGTAGGCGGGCACGGCGTGGCCGTGGTGGGCCACAACCATCCCGCGGTAGTGGCCGCGCTGCGCGCGCAGGCCGAGCACCTGCTGATTTGCCCCGGCTCGTTCTACAACGACACCCGCGCCCGCTTGCTGCAGCGCCTGGGCACCCTGGTGCCCGGCCTGGAGCGGGTCTTCCTGGCCAATTCGGGCACCGAGGCCGTCGAGGCGGCCATCAAATTCGCCCGCTACAGCACGGGCCGCACCGAAATCGTGGCCGCCATGCGGGGCTTCCACGGGCGCACCCTGGGGGCGCTCTCGGCCACCTGGAAGAAAGCCTACCGCCAGCCTTTCGAGCC
>WGAK01000263.1 GCA_015494815.1 Anaerolineales bacterium
CGTATAGCCCGGGGCAGCACTTCCTCTCGATAGGCCGGGCCCTGCCGCGCGAACAGTTCCCAACTGGGGAAGGACACCACCCGCACGCCGACGCCCTCGGCGGCCAGGCGTTCGGCCGCGGCGACCACCAGGGCCACCTCGGAGCCCGAGGCCATGAGGATGAGCCGGGGCGGTTGGGGGCCCAGGTCGGCCAGCACATACGCGCCCCGACGCAGCCCCGCGGCCGGCGCGTAGACCCGGCGGTCGAGGGTGGGCACGGCCTGCCGGGTGAGCACCAAGGCCACGGGCCCGTCGGTGTATTCCAGGGCCACGCGCCAGGCTTCCACCGTCTCGTTGGCGTCCGCGGGCCGCAGCACCACCAGGTTGGGGATGGCGCGCAGCGCGGCCAGGTGCTCTACAGGCTGGTGGGTGGGGCCGTCTTCGCCCACGGCCAGGCTGTCGTGGGTGAACACATAGGTGACGGGCACTTCCATGAGCGCGCTCAGGCGCAGCGCGGGGCGCAGGTAGTCGGAGAACACCAGGAAGGTCGCGACGAAGGGCCGCACGCCGCCGTAGAGGGCCAGGCCGTTGGCCGCGGCGGCCATTGCGTGCTCGCGCACGCCAAAGTGCAGGTTGCGCCCCGCGGGGTTTTGGGCGCTGAAGTCGCCCTGGTCGCGCAGGTAGGTCTTGTTGGACGGCGTCAGGTCCGCGGAGCCGCCCACCAGTTCGGGCACGCGGCGGGCCAGCGCGTTGAGGGCCTGCCCCGACGCGGCCCGGGTGGCCAATCCCTTGGCGTCCGCGGGGAAGGCGGGCAGGTCCGCGTCCCAATCCGCGGGCAGTCGGCCGGCCCAGCGGCGTTCCAGTTCTGCGGCCAGGTCGGGGTATGCGGCTCGATAGCGCTCCCACAGGGCCTGCCAGCGGGCCTCGGCCTCGCGGCCTCGTTCCAGGCTGGTGCGAAAGTGCGCCCGCACATCGTCGGGTACATAGAAGAGCGGCTCGGTGGGCCAGCCTAAGGCTTCCTTGGCCGCGCGCAGTTCCTCGGGGCCCAGAGGCGCGCCGTGGGCCGCGGCCGTGCCCTGCTTGTGCGGCGCGCCGTAGCCGATGACCGTGCGGCACAGGATGAGGCTGGGCCGCGGGTCGGCCTTGGCCTGGGCAATGGCCGCATCCACCGCGTCCACATCCAGCCCGTCCACCCCGCGCAGCACCTGCCAGCCGTAGGCCTCGAAACGGCGGGCCACATCTTCGCTGAAGGCCAGGTCTGTGGGGCCGTCAATGGTGATGCGGTTGTCGTCATACAGGTAAATCAGCCGCCCCAGGCGCAAGTGCCCGGCCAGCGACGCGGCCTCGTGGCTGATGCCTTCCATCAGGTCGCCGTCGGTGACCAGCGCGTACATCCAATGGTCGAACAGGGGGAAGCCGGGCCGCTGGTAGCGCGCGGCCAGGTGCGCCTGGGCGATGGCCATGCCCACGCCCGTGGCGAAGCCCTGGCCCAAGGGACCGGTGGTGACCTCGACGCCGGGCGTCAGGCCGTATTCGGGGTGACCGGGCGTGCGGCTGCCCCATTGCCGAAAGCGTTTCAGTTCGTCGAGGGGCAGGTCATAGCCCGTGAGATGCAGCAGCGCGTAGAGCAGCGCGCTGCCGTGCCCGCCCGAGAGGATGAAGCGGTCGCGGCCGGGCCAGTGGGGGTTGGCGGGGTTGTGGCGCAGATGGCGCATCCACAGCGCGTAGGCCAGCGCGGCCGCGCCCATGGGCAGGCCGGGGTGGCCCGAGCGGGCCGTCTCTACCATGTCGGCGGCCAGAAAACGCAGCGTGTTGACGCTGCGGGTGACCAGGTCGGCGTTGGTTGCGGTCATGGGGATGCCTCCGTGGGGGCCGAGGTACGGCCGCGGGGCCAGGCCAGGAGGAACCCGGCCAGCATGATGAGTTCGCCCACCAGGATGCCGGCCACCTGCCAGGGGCCGAAATAGGCTTCGGTGGGGTTGGGGTGCGAGCCAAAGCCTAAGATGTCGGCCAGGGCCGCGATGGCCGTGAGCACATAGCCGGTGAAGCCCAGGCGCAGGCCCACATCGGCCCAAAAGGGCAGGGGGGTGTGGCCGTTCCAGTGCGCGGTAATGTGCAGATAACTGCCGTAGACCACCAAGCCCAGGCCGCTGATGAACACCAGCAGTTGCACCAGCCCCACCGTCTCGGCCCGGGCCAGGCCCACCCAGTCGGGTCGCAGCCCCAGGGTTTGGACCAGAAGCCCCAGCCCGGCCAGCAGCAACCCCAGGCGAAGGCGGGTCTCCGTCCGGGCGCGCAGGGGCGGCGTGGTGGCGGGCACGCTCATGATGCACCTCCTTGATGGGCGTATTATACCAACCCGACCGGCCGCGGCCGCGCTATAATTCCCCTGGCGCGCGGCGCGCGCCGGCCCCGGCGGAGCCGTTCCCCCACCCCCATAGGGAGAGACCCACCATGTGGCAGGCCCTTCGAGAACACTACCAACGCTGGCAAACCCGAGTGCTGCAGCCGTTTTTGCGCAAAGCCCCCGAACGCAAGCCCGAGTTTCGCACCTGGTCGGGCATCCCCGTGCCCCGCTTGCTCGTGCCCGAGGACCCCGACCCCGACTACCTCGAACGGTTGGGCTTCCCGGGCGCCTACCCCTTCACGCGTGGGGTTTACCCCACCATGTATCGGGGGCGCTTCTGGACCATGCGCCAGTATGCCGGCTACGGCACTGCGGAAGAAACCAACGCCCGCTTTCACTACCTGCTCAAGGCCGGGCAAACCGGGCTCTCGGTGGCCTTCGACCTGCCCACCCAATTGGGCTACGACGCGGACCATCCCCTGGCCGCGGGCGAGGTGGGCAAGGTGGGCGTGTCCATTTCGTCGCTGGAGGACATGGAGCGCCTGTTCCGCGGCATTCCGCTGGGGCGGGTCTCGACCAGCATGACCATCAACGCGCCCGCGGCCGTGATTTGGGCCATGTACATCGCGGTGACCAAGAAGCAGGGTGCCGCGGTACGCGACCTGCGCGGCACCATCCAGAACGACATCTTGAAGGAATACACGGCCCGCGGCACCTACATTTTCCCGCCCCGGCCCTCCATGCGCCTCATCACCGACACCTTCCGTTTCGCAGCCCAGGCCGTGCCCAAGTGGAACCCCATCAGCATCTCGGGCTATCACATTCGCGAAGCCGGGGCCACCGCGGTGCAAGAAGTGGCCTTCACCCTGGCCAATGCCATCGCCTATGTGGAAACCGCGTTGCAGGCCGGGCTGGATGTGGACGCGTTCGCGCCCCGGCTGTCGTTTTTCTTCAACGCGCACAACAACTTCTTCGAGGAAATCGCCAAGTTTCGGGCCGCGCGGCGGCTGTGGGCGCGCATCATGAAGGAACGCTTCGGGGCCCAGGACCCGCGGTCGTGGCGGCTGCGTTTCCACACCCAAACGGGCGGCTCGACCCTGACCGCGCAGCAGCCCGAGAACAACATCGTGCGGGTGACGCTGCAGGCCCTGGCCGCGGTGTTGGGCGGCACCCAGTCGCTGCACACCAACAGCATGGACGAGGCGTTGTGGCTGCCCACCGAGAAGTCGGCCCGCATTGCCTTGCGCACCCAGCAAATCATCGCCCACGAGAGCGGCGTGGCCGATACGGTGGACCCCCTGGCCGGCGCGTACTTCGTGGAATACCTGACCGACGAGGTCGAGCGCCGGGCCCAGGACTATTTGCGACGCATTGACGAGATGGGTGGCGCGCTGGCGGCCATCGAGCAGGGCTACATCCAGCGGGAAATTCAGGACGCGGCCTACGCCTATCAGCAGGCCGTGGAACGGGGCGAGCAAATCATTGTGGGCGTGAACGCGTTTCAAATCGAAGAAGACGCGCGCGACCTGGAGGCGCTGGTGGTGGACCCGGCCCTGGAAGCCGAGCAGCGTCGGCGGCTGGCCGCGCTGCGCCAACGGCGGGACGCCCAGGCCGTGGCCGAAATTCTGGCCCGCATTGAGGCCGCGGCCCGCAGCGACGACGAGCCTCTGATGCCCCTGTTCGTCGAGGCGGTAGAACGCTACGCCACTTTGGGCGAAATCGTCGGCGTGTTGCGGCAGGTGTGGGGCGAGTATCAGCCGCCGGTGGGTTTCTGACCGGCCGTCTGTGGTACACTCGACCCACGGCGCGCACGCGCCCACATCCCGGCGGAGGCAAACACCATGCAATTAGGGTTGGTGGGACTGCCGCAGAGCGGCAAGACCACGGTGTTCAACGCGCTCACGGGCAGCCAGGTGCCGTTGACCATGACGGGCACCCGCTTCGAGGTGCACACCGCGGTGGTGGATGTGCCCGACCCGCGGGTGGACGCGCTGGCCGAGCGGTTTCGTTCCCGCAAGCGCACCTACGCCAAGGTGACCTATGCCGACATCGCGGGGCTCAGCGGCCAGGCCGGCGGCGAACTGCCCGGCCCGCTGCGCAACCTGCTGGGCCAGATGGACGCGCTGGTGCACGTGGTGCGGGCCTTCGACAACCCACAGGCACCGCACCCGGCCGGCACGGTGGACCCGGCCCGGGACATTGCCGCCCTGGACCAGGAGTTGCTGCTGCACGACCTGCTGACCGTGGAACGCCGTTTGGCCCGCCTGGCCGAGGAGCGGCAAAAGGGCGCCCGGCCCAAAGATGTGCTGGCGCGCGAGCAGGCGTTGTTCGAGCGGCTACGCACCGCGCTGGAACAGGGGCAGCCGTTGCGGGCCCTGGATTTTACGCCGGAAGAGGACCGGCTGCTGGCCGGATTTGGCTTGTTGACCCGCAAGCCCATGCTGGTGTTGTTCAACATCGGCGACGAAGACGCGCCCCCCGCGTGGACGACCGACCTCCCGCGCACCCGGGTGGCCGCGCTACGGGGCCGCTTAGAGATGGAACTGGCGCAGATGGACCCCGAAGACGCGGCCTACTTTCGCACCGAATACGGCTTGGCCGAGTCCGCGCTGGAGCGCATCGTGCGCGAGTCGTACGAACTGCTGGAGCGCATCACCTTCTACACGGTGGGCGAAAAAGAGGCGCGCGCCTGGCCGTTGCCGCGCGGCAGCACCGCGGTGGACGCGGCCGCGGCCATCCACACCGACCTGGCCCGGGGGTTCATTCGCGCCGAGGTCATCCATTACGATGTGCTCATGGCCCTGGGCGACTGGGCCGCGGCCCGGGCCGCGGGCAAGATTCGTCTGGAAGGCAAGGACTATGTGGTCCAGGACGGCGATGTGATGCTCATTCGTTTCGCGACCTGACCGCACAGCCGGAGAAACGCGCATGACGACCGCACACAATGCCCCGCCGGGGGCCTGGCAGGTATGGTGGACGGCCGCGCGGCCCAAGACTTTGCCCGCCGCGGCCGCGCCGGTGTTGGCCGGGGTGGCGCTGGCCGTCGCCCACGGAGCCTGGCGGCCGGGCGTGGCCCTGGTCACCCTGGTGACCGCACTCTTGCTGCAAATCGGCGTGAATCTGGCCAACGACGCACAGGATTATCAGCGCGGGGCCGACGACCCCGCGGCGCGGTTGGGGCCGCCCCGGGTCACGGCCTTGGGCTGGCGCACGCCCGGGCAGGTGCTGCGGGCCGCGGCGCTGGTCTTCGGTCTGGCGTTGGTGCTGGGCCTGTATCTGGTCGCGGTGGGCGGCTGGCCCATCCTGGCCATCGGGCTGAGTGCCATCGTCGTGGCCTGGGCCTACAGCGGCGGGCCTTACCCTATTGCCTATCACGGCCTGGGTGAGGTCTTCGTGCTGCTCTATTTCGGCTTGCTGGCCGTGGCCGGTACCTACTATCTGCAGACCGGGGCCTGGCATCCGGGCGCGTGGCTTTTGGGCCTGGCCGTGGGGAGCATCAATACGGCCATCCTGGTGGTCAACAATTACCGTGACCTGCCCAACGACCGGCAGGCCGGTAAACGCACCCTGGCCGTGCGCTTGGGCCCGGCGCGCACCCGGCTGGAATATGCCGCGCTGCTGGCGCTGCCTTATGGGCTCACCGTGTTGGCCGTGGCCCTGGGCTGGTGGCCGCGGGGCGCGCTGCTGACCCTGGTCACCGGCTTTTGGGCCTGGCGCGCGTGGCGTCGCTTTCGCCACGCGCAGGGGCGGGCGCTGAACCCCGTGCTGGCCCAGACCGGGCAACTGGCCCTGCGCTTCGCGCTGGTTTTCGCGTTGGGGGCGTGGCTGCTGCGCTGAGCCGGGCGCGTGACCGCTTCGAGACCCGCGTTTTTGGTACAATACATAGCGTTTGCTTTGGAGCACCGGGCGGCCGTTCCGTCGCGGTTGCCGGGTGCCATGGCGGTTTTTGGGTGCCAAAAATCGGGACGCATGCAAAAGTTGCCGAAGTGGACGAACGAGCGGTGTTGGGGTGAGGTACCTGGGCGCCGCTTTGGAGCATAACATTCAAGGACGACTCGCCTGGCGGCTTTCTCACTACCCCCGAGATGAGCCGAGCGCAGCGAGGTTCATCGGGGGATGGGTGAGATTCACGGATATGCCCTCCGGCAACATTCTCGCCCGCCTCAAAACCCGGCCGGGCCTTGACAGGGCGGTGTTTCCACCTTAGAATTACTCCAAGTTTGGAGCGAGTCTAATGAATGAGGTCCTGGTACGCGTATCTTCGGAAGCCCAACAGCGCGAGGCGCGGCTCTTGCAGGCCTTGCGGGATGCCGGGCTGCGCCTGACGCCGCAGCGGCGGGCCATTTGTCATTACCTGGCCCACACCGATGCCCACCCCACCGCGCAGCAGATTTTCGCCGCGGTCAAGCCCGAGTTCCCCTCGTTGAGCCTGGCCACGGTGTACAACACCTTGGACGCGCTGGTGCGGTTGGGCGCGGTGCACGCCCTGGGCGGCGCGGGTGACGGCGCCATCCACTACGACGCGGATTTGCGCCCCCATGTCAACCTGGCCTGCCTGCAGTGCCATCGCATGGTGGACCTGCCCTGTGAGGCCGTGGCCGACCTGAACCGGCGGGTGACCGCGGAATCGGGGTATCGCATCCTGGGCGCCCGCCTGGTCTACTACGGCCTGTGCCCCGACTGCCAGCGCACGGCCCGGGAGGCTTCCCCCACCCCGTGACCTGGGGCTCGCTCCGACCATCCTGGTGATGATGGAGTATACGATGACACAAGTGACGACCACCGCCCTGGCTTTTGTTCAACGGCGGCTGCGTGCCGCACGCCAGGCCATGAACGGCCTGGCCCTGGAGTGGTTCCTCACCGGGCTCACCCTGGTGGCCCTGATCGTGGGCTGGCTGCTGGAGCGCAACGGCGTGACCGGCTGGCCTTTGTTGGGCGCCTATGGCGTGGCCTATATGGCCGGGGGCAGCCTGGCCCTGGTCAACGGCCTGCAACTGCTGTGGACCGAGCGGCAACTGGATGTGGACCTGCTCATGGTGGCCGCGGCCCTGGGCGCGGCCTACATCGGGCACCCGGCCGAGGGTGCCACGTTGCTCTTCCTCTTCTCCCTCTCCAATGCGCTGCAAACCTACGCCCTGGACCGCAACCGCAAGGCCATCGAAGCCCTGCTGGACCTGCGTCCGCCCGTGGCCACGGTGCGCCGCGGCGACGCCTGGGTCACCGTGCCGGTGGAAGAGGTGCCTGTGGGCGCGGTCATCCTGGTGCGGCCGGGGGAACGCTTCCCCCTGGACGGCGAAGTGCGGCAAGGCACCTCGGAGGTGGACCAGTCGCCCATCACCGGCGAGTCCGCGCCGGTGCTCAAGGAACCCGGCTCGCCCGTGTTCGCGGGCACGGTCAACGGCACAGGCGCGCTGGAGGTGACCGTCACCCGCCGGGTGGAGGACACCACCCTGGCCAAAATCGTGCGCCTGGTGGAAGAAGCCCAGGCCACCAAGGCCACCACCCAGCAGCGCCTGGAGGCCTTCGAGCAGAAGTACGCCACCTTCGTGCTGGGCATGGCCGTGGTGCTCATCGCGGCGCTGCCCACCCTCTTTGGCTTTTCCTTCGAGGAAGGTTTCTACAAGGCCATGCTGTGGCTGGTGGTGGCGTCGCCCTGCGCGCTGGTCATCTCCACGCCGGCCAGCATTTTAGCCGCGTTGGCCCATGCCGCGCGGCGGGGCGTGCTCATCAAAGGCGGCGTCTACCTCGAGCGTCTGGTGGACCTCAAGGCCATCGCGCTGGACAAGACCGGCACCCTGACCGCGGGCCAACCCCGCCTGACTCACTTCCAGCCCCTGGTGGACGACATCGCCGAGGACGCTTTGCTGCGCCGGGTGGCCGCGTTGGAGGCCCATTCCGAGCATCCCGTGGCGCAGGCCATCGTGGCCGCGGCCCGGGAGCGGGGCCTGACCTGGGAGGACCCCGAGAGCGTGCAGGCCCTGCCCGGCCGGGGGCTGGAAGGGCGGGTGGACGGCCAGCGCCTGTGGGTGGGCAACACCCGCCTGTTCGCGGAGCGGGGCCTCACCCCGCCGCCCGCGGTGCAAGACCGCCTGGCCGACCTGGAGCATCACGGCCACACCGCGGTGCTGGCCTATGACCCCGACGCCCGGCGCTGGCTGGCCCTCATCGCGGTGGCCGACACCCTGCGGCCGGGCGCGCGCGAGGCCGTGGCACAACTCAAGGCCTTAGGCGCCCGCGTGGTGATGCTCACCGGCGACAACGAGCGGGTCGCGGCCAGCATCGCGGCCCAGGTGGGCGTGGACGAATTCATGGCCGACCTGCTGCCCGAGGACAAGGTCGTGGCGGTGGAGCGCCTTCTGCGCAAATACGGCCCCACCGCGATGGTGGGCGACGGCGTGAACGACGCGCCCGCGCTGGCCAAGGCCACGGTGGGCATCGCTATGGGCGGCGCGGGCACCGATGTGGCCTTAGAGACCGCGGATGTGGTGCTCATGGGCGACGAGTTGCAGATGTTGCCCTACACCATGCGCCTGGCCCGCCGGGCCCGCC
>WGAK01000264.1 GCA_015494815.1 Anaerolineales bacterium
CCCCAGGCACAATCCCGCTCCTTTCAAGGCCAAGTATAAATCGTTTCGTGCCGCAGGTCAATCCTTTTTCCGACAAAAGCCGGAGGGTTCCATGCCTCAAACGCGCAAACCAAAACTTCTCGAGCGTATGCGCCAGGCTCTGCGCGCTCGCCACTACTCCTACCGCACCGAGCAATCGTACCTCCAATGGGTGCGTCGCTTCATCCTCTTTCATGGCAAACGCCATCCCGCCGAAATGGGTGCGCCTGAAATCGAGGCCTTCCTTTCCCATCTCGCCGCGCATGAGAACATCGCCGCCTCGACTCAAAATCAGGCGCTGAGCGCGCTGCTTTTCCTGTACCGTCATGTCCTGCACAAAGACATCGCGGCCCAAAATCTCTCCTTCACCCTTGCCAAACGCCCCCAACGCCTCCCCGTAGTCCTCTCGCGCGGCGAGGTCAAGCGCCTCATGGCCTTTCTCGACGGCGTGCCCTGGTTGGTGGCCCACCTGCTTTACGGCAGTGGACTGCGCCTCTCCGAGGCCCTGCGCCTGCGCATCCAAGACCTGGACTTCGAACGTCATACCCTCATCGTGCGCGGTGGCAAAGGCGACAAAGACCGCAGCACTTTGCTCCCCCAAAGCCTGCGCCCGGCCCTGGAAAACCACATTCGCAGTGTTCGACGTCTCTACAAGCGCGACTTGGCCAACCCGGCCTGGCAAGGCGTCTCCCTCCCCCATGCCCTGGCTCGCAAGTACCCCCAGGCCCCGCGCGCCTGGAACTGGCAGTATCTTTTCCCCTCACCCCGCTTGAGCCGGGACCCCCGTAGCGGACGCTTGCTACGCCACCATCTGCACCCCAGCAGCGTCCAAAAGGCCATCCGCGAGGCTGCGCGGGCCGCCCGCATCCCCAAGCACGTGACGCCGCATACCCTGCGCCATTCCTTTGCCACGCACCTGCTGGAGGCCGGCTACGACATCCGTACTGTCCAGGAACTCCTGGGCCATAAAGATGTACGTACGACCATGATGTATACCCATGTGTTGGAACGCGGCCCCTTGGGCGTGCGCAGCCCCCTGGACGAGTTAAACCTCGGCGAGAACCGGCCCTCCGCGGCGTGAGTCGCGCGCGGAATACCGGCGGAAGACCTCGGCCTCCCGTTCATATCCTGCCACCCCGCCCAAACAGCGGTACAATACAGGCCGGGAGTTTTCCCCGGGAGGCGCATCATGCTGGACGATTTGTATCGCGAGCAAATCATTGACCGCTACAAGCGCCCGCGCTTTCGCGGCCGTCTGGACGACGCCGACGCCCGCTACGAGGACGAAAATCCCCTCTGCGGGGACCACATCGTGGTCTACCTCAAGTTCGACCCCCAGGGACGGGCCCAGGCTCGCTTCGAGGGGCAGGGCTGTGCCATCTCCATGGCCTCGGCCGACCTGCTCATGGAATACATCCAGGGCAAGACCGCGGCCGAACTGCGCCGCGTGACCAAAGAGGACCTGCTGGGCCTCGTCGGCCTCCAACTCAGTCCATCCCGGCTCAAGTGCGCGCTGCTGCCCTACAAAGCCTTCAAGGCCGCCCTCTACGGCCTGAACGCTGCCCCCACGACGGAGGCTTGACCCATGTTGGCCTATCGGCGCTACCAGCCCGAGGAATGCGATTTCGTCCCCGTGGCCGCGGCCGATGAAGTGCCGCCGGGCGAGCGCTTGTTCGTCACCGTGGGCGACCTGGACATTGTGGTGTTCAACATCGCGGGCCAGTTCTTCGCCATCGAAGACCGCTGCACCCACGACGACGGCCCCATCGGCGAGGGCGACCTGGAGGACTACACCATCGTGTGCCCCCGGCACGGTGCGCGCTTCGACGTGCGCACCGGCGAGGTGCTCGCTCCGCCGGCCCCGGTGCCCGTCCCCGCCTTCCCCGTGCGGGTGCAAGACGGCCAGGTGCAGGTGGGCATCCCCCGCCGGCCGTAACCCGCAGCCCCGCGGGGGGTTGTGGTAAAATGACTTTACGACCTTCTGCCACGGAGCACCTATATGGCCGGTCCATCTGATGTGCATCGCCGACGCTTGCTTTTGCGGGCCAAGCGCCTGGGTTTGTTGATGCGCGACGCGCGCCTGGCCGCGGGCCGCAGCCTCAAAGAAACGGCCGCGGCCCTGCGCATTTCCCCCCGCACCCTGCGGGCTTATGAAGAGGGGCGCAAGTCGCCCTCGCTGCCCGAACTGGCCGCGTTGGCCTATTTCTTGCAAGTGCCGTTGGACCATTTCTGGGGCCACGACATCATCTCCGACGATGTGCCGCCCATCTTCAAATTGCCGCTGGAAGACTTGCTGGCGCAGCACCACGCGCACATTGCCCAGCGCCTGCGCGAGGCCCGCGCCAAGGCCGGCCTGTCGCTCAAAGACCTGGCCACCCGCACGGGCATCTCGGCCAGCCGCCTGGCCGCGTACGAAAAAGGCGAGCGCGCCGCCCCGGCCGTCGAACTGGAGTTGGTGGCCGAGGTGCTGGGCCTGAAACTGCGCGACTTCCTGCCCGTGGACGACCCCCTGGGCGATTGGCTGCACCAGCAGCAGCAGATTCGGGGCTTTTTGGAACTGCCGCCCGAACTGCGCGCCTTCGTGGCCAATCCCCGGCATGCGCCGTATCTGGAAGTGGCGCGCAAACTGAGCCAGATGCCTGTGGACCGGCTGCGTACCGTGGCCGAAGTGCTGCTGGACATCACCTTCTGACGCCGCGACGGGGGCATCATGTCGCAGGGGCAACGCTGGGCCCGTGAGGGGAACGCCCACTTCGCGGCCGGGCGCTATCGCCAGGCCGCGCAATCCTTCGCCCAGGCCGAAGCCTGGTTCGCCCAACACCAACAACCTGCCCAGGCCGCGGAAATGCGGGCCAACCGCGCGGTCGCGCTGCTGCAGCAAGGCCGCGCGCAAGAAGCCCACGACCTGCTGCACGACCTGCCCGCCTTCTTCGAAGCCCAGGGCGACATCCGCCGCGCGGGGCTGGCCTGGGGCAACCTGGCCGCCGCGCTGGAGGCGCTGGGCCGCCGCGACGCGGCCGAGGCCGCCTACCGCGCCTCGTGGCGCCTGTTGGAGCAGGCCGGCGACGGCGAAGGCGCGGCCTACGCGGCTCAGGCCCTCTCGCGCCTGCAGTTGCGCGCCCGCCGCCCCCTGGACGCGCTGGTCACCTTTGACCAGGGCCTGGCTTCGTCGTCCAGCCCGCTGCATCGCTGGGTGCGTCGCCTGCTGCGCCTGCCCTTCCGTCTGTCCGGCCGCTAACCCTTCCTCGTCGTGAGGCCTCGTATGGACTTGTTACGCTCGGCCCTCTGGACCCGCCCGCTGACCCCCGCCGACCGTTGGGCGTTGCTGGACGCCATCTACACCGACCCGCACACCTACTACTACCCCGGCTGGACCGCGCTCGGCGACTGGCTGGCGCAAGGTCTGGGCTGGGGGCTGGTCTTCGAAGACGCACTGGTGGCCGCGCTGGTGGCCGTGCCCGAATCCGACATTTGGGCCTGGCTGCGGCTGTTCACCGCCCGCGGCGATGTGCCCGCGGGCCTGGCCTGGCGCATGTTGTGGCGCGCGGCCGCCGCGCCCCTGGCCGCGCAGGGCATTACCCATGTGGTGGGTCTGGGCGGCCGCAGTTGGGTGGACCGTTTCTTCCGGCAGGGGGGCTTTCGGCATACGGCCGACTTGCGCTCGCTGCTGTGGCGGGGCCCCGCGTCCGCCTTGCCCGCGGCCACCCCGCGCGCCGACCTGCGCATCGCGCCTTTGCCCGCGGACGCGGTGGACGCGGCCGCGCAGGTGGACCGCCTGGCCTTCGACCCGGCCTGGCGTCTGCGGCCCGAACTGGTGCACCGGGTCTACGCGGAGGCCCGGCTGGCGCTGTGGGCCTGCACCCCCGACGGTCGCGCGGTGGGCTATGTGTGCTTTACCCCCGCGCCGCACGGCGCGCATCTGGCCCGTCTGGCCGTGCATCCCGATTGGCAAGGCCAAGGCGTGGGCCGCGCGCTGGTAGTGCAGGGCCTGCAGCGTCTGAGCCACACCGACCCCGGCCTGTGGGTGAGCGTCAACACCCAACGCACCAACACCCGCGCGCTGCGCCTGTATCAGCGCCTGGGCTTCGAGCCCAACCCCACCGACCAGCCTCTGTGGGTCAGCCCCGTGCCGCACGCAACCGCGGCGTCCGCGCCCTCGGCCTCGGCCCTGGTCCGCCCTTGACCGTGCCACCATGACGACCTCCGCCCCGGCCCCGTTTCGCCTCGGCGTGGATGTGGTGGAAATCCCTCGCTTCGCGGCCGCGTGGCAGCGTTGGGGCGCGCGCTGGCTGCAACGCCTGTTCACCCCCGCGGAGCAACGCCTGGCCGCGGGCCGGGTCGAGCGGCTGGCCGTGCGCTTTGCCGCCAAAGAGGCCGTAGCCAAGGCCTTAGGCACCGGCATCGGCCCCGTGGCCTGGGTGGATATCGAAGTCCTGACCACCGCCCAGGGCGAACCCACCGTGCACCTGCACCGGGCCGCCGCGGCGCGGGCCCGTGCCCTGGGCCTGACGGGCTGGGCCTTGAGTTTGAGCCACAGCCGCCATACCGCGGTGGCCGTGGCCTTGGCCTGGGCCACCCCCCTCCCGCACGAGGAACCGCCATGCGGCTGAGCACCTGCCCCTGCTTCACCCTCCGCCGCGCGCCCGCGCAGGCCGCCACGCCGGGCGCGGCCTGGCTCATGCGCGCCGGCTATTGGCTGCCCCAGGGCGGCGAAACACCCCTGGGCGCGGCTTTGCGGTATCGGGTGCGCGACCATGTGGCGCAAGCCCTGGCCTTGCCGCCCGACGCCTGGGTCGCGGCACCCCCCGACGCGGCCCGCGCGCCCTGGTGGCCCGCCGCTGGCCCCGGCAACCCGCGGCTGGAGGCAGTCCTGGCCTGGGGCCGGGCGTTCTTGACCTCCCCTCGGCGCGTGCCCATCACCCTGGCCTGGGCGTGGCGCGCCGCGGCCGGGCCCATCTGGGGCGTGTATCGCTGGACCTGGGAGCCCGTGGCCGAGCCGCGGGTGCCGCTCTGGGTGCCCTCGGCGCGGGAAGTCCCTTTGGGGCCGGGCTGGTCGGGCGCGCGCTGGCATCTGCCTGCCACGGCCGCGGCCGAAGACGCCGCGCTGCCCCCGCCGCCGGTGCCGCGCGGCCCCGCACCTCCGAGCGTGCCCCCGCCGCAGCCGGTGGCGACCCCCAACGCGGCCTCGGTGGACGCGGTGGCCGCGCAGTTGGGCATCCCGCCCGCCGCGGTGCTCAAGACCCTCTTCTGGATGGCGCGCCTGCCGGGCCCCCGCGGTTGGACCGAGCGCCTGGTGGCCGCGCTGCTGCCGGGCGACCGTCGTCTGGACCCCTGGCGCCTGGCCGCCGCGTTGCAGGCCTGGCATGTGCGCCCCGCCACCGAGGACGAGGTGCGCGCGGTGGGCGCGGTGCCCGGTTTCGCGTCGCCCGTGGGCCTGGAGGCGCGCGCGGTCACGGTGGTGCTCGACGCGGACGCGGCGGACCGGGGCCCGTGGGTCATGGGCGCCAATCGCACCGGCTACCACCTGCGCGGCGTGTGGCCCACGCAGCACTTCGCCGTGGACCGGGTGGCCCGGCTGGCCGCGGCTCCGGCCTCTGCAACGCCGCCGATGGCCTGGGCCGGGCAGGTTCCCCCCGCGTGGGTGCAGGCCGCGGGCGTGCGCGTGGACACGCCCCAGGGGCGGCGCACGCCCCACCTGGCCTGGTGGGAAGCCGACGCGCGGGCCTGGCTGGCGGCCCTGGCCGCGGCCCACGCGGACGAGCAGGGCCTGGCCTGGCCGCCCGACCTGGCGCCTTTTGGCGTGCACCTGGTGCGTTTGCGCCCCCGGCGGGCCGCGGCCGCCGCGGCCCTGGATGCCTGGGCCGATGAGGTGGCCGCGCGCCTGCGTCGCGCGGGCTGGCGGGTGTTGGACGATGACCGCGACCTCAGCCCCGGCGTCAAGTTCACCGACGCGGACCTGATGGGCGCGCCCTGGCGGGTGGTGGTCTCCGCGCGCGGGCTCGAGGCCCGGCAGGTGGAGGTCAAGGCCCGTACCGCGCGCCAGGCCCGCTGGGTGACCCTGGACGCACTGGTGTCATCGCTGCGTGGGGAGGCCGTGTGAGCCGTTCCCGGCCCTCGCCCTGGAGGATGTGGCTGCCCGGCGCGGTGACCACGGCCTGGCTGCCGCTCATCGTCGCCGGTGCGGCCCGCTGGAGCCTGGGCGTGCGCTTCGGCCCCGCCTGGTGGGCTGTGGCCTACGCGGGCGTGGCCTATGTGGCCTGGCGGGTGTGGACCTGGTTGCCCGACAACCGCCCTTTGGCCGGCGGGCCGCCCTTCGCGGCCCTGGGCTGGGGCAACGCCCTGTCGTGGCTGCGGGGCGGGTTGTTGGCCCTGGTGGCCGCGTCCGGCCTGACGGGCCAGGGGCTACGCCCCCCTGCCCTGGCCGTGACCGCGCTGGTCTACACCCTGGCCGCGGCGCTGGACCTGGCCGATGGCGCGTTAGCCCGCCGCCAGGGGCAGGTGAGCCGGCTGGGGCAACGCCTGGATTTGCATCTGGACGGCTGGGGGGTGTTTTGGGCCAGCCTGGCTGCGGTGCGCAGCGGTCAGATGCCGCGCTGGTTCCTGGCGGTGGGCCTGGCCCGGCCCGCGTATGTGCTCCTGGCCGCGGCGGTGCAGCGCCTGGGACGCGCACCGGGGCCCTGGCGCACCAGTCCGTGGCGGCGTTGGCTGGCCGGGGCCATGATGACCTTCGTGGCCGCGGTCTTGTGGCCCTGGTGGGGGCCGCCACTCACCACCTGGGTGGGATGCCTGATAAGCCTGCCTTTCTTGGGGCACTTCGCGTTGGATATGGTGGACCTGCTGCGTGGGCCGGGTAGCGCGCGTCAGGCGGCGTCCGCGGGCCGCCCGGCCCCTTCCCCCCGCGCTCAGGGGTGAATGACGAACATGACCTTGCCCGATTCGCCCGAGGCCATGGTCGCAAAGGCCTGTTCATACTCGGCCAGCGTGTATTTGTGGGTGACCAGGGGCGTGAGGTCCACCGCGCCCGAGAAGACCAGGCCCCGCATCTGATACCAGGTCTCCCACAGGCGGCGGCCGGTGATGCCTTTGACCTGCGCGCCCTTGAACACGATGCCGTGGTCCCAGTCCAAGGTGAAGGCGCGGCCCACCACGCCCAGAATGGCGACCTGTCCGCCGGGCCGTAGTACCCGAAAGCCCTGCTCGATGGCCGGGGGCGCGCCCGACATCTCCAGCCACACATCCACGCCGTCGCCCTGGGTGATGTCCATCAGGGCCTCGACCACATCGGTGGTGCGCGCGTTCAGGGCCACATCCGCGCCCATGCGGCGGGCGAAGTTCACCCGGTAGTCGGTAATGTCGGTGGCATAGACCGCGCGGGCGCCGATGGCCTTGAGCACCGCGATGGTCATCAGCCCCACGGGCCCCGCGCCCGTGACCAGCACCTTCTTGGCCCGCACATCGAAGGCGAACGCGGTGTGCACCGCGTTGCCGAAGTTCTCCAGCAGCACCGCCACTTCCAGCGGCAGGTCGGGCGGGTTGGTCCAGGCGTTTTGTTCGGGCACCACGATGTATTCGGCATAGCCGCCGTCGCGGTCCACGCCCAGCAGTTGGGTGTTGGGGCACAGGTGGCCCTGGCCGGTGCGACAATAGCGGCAGGTGTTGCAGATGACATGCGACTCCAGCGAGACATAGTCGCCCACCCGCAGGCGCTGCACGCCGGGGCCCAGTTCCACGATTTCGCCGGTGATTTCGTGGCCCATGATGGTGGGCGGGTGCACCCGGCTGGCCGCCCAGGGGTCCCAGCGGTAAATGTGCAGGTCGGTGCCGCAAATGGACGCGGCCTTGACCCGCACGAGCACCTCGCCGGGGCCGGGCGTGGGGATGGGGCGCTCCACCAGTTCCACCCCGGGGCCGGGGCGGGTTTTGGTCAACGCCAGCATACGCTCGCTCATGGTTGGCTCCTTCCTTGATGGTTGACGACGACCTTCGCCACAGGCATTATACCGTTGCCTTGCCCCGTCGCCGACGCCGGGGGCCGGATTTGGCCGAGTGACACCCCTGCCGGGCGCGGGTAGATGGTAAAATACATCCGACTTCGGCGGCCGGACACGCGTCCGGCCCATCCCCGGTAAGGAGTTGGTATGGATTCCACGCTCACCGTGGTCATCCCGATGGCGGGGCGGGGCAAACGCCTGCGCCCCCTGACCTGGAGCCGGCCCAAACCGCTGGTTTATGTGGCCGGCGACGCGGTCTTGGGCCATGTGCTGCGGGCCTTTCGCGACCTGCCCCAAGACCGGCTGCGTTTCGTCTTTATCGTGGGCTATCGGGGGGAACAAATCCGGGCTTACATGGCCCAGGCGCATCCCCAATGGCAGGCCGAGTATGTGGAACAAAAGGAACTGTTGGGGCAATCGCACGCGTTGTGGCAGGCGCGCACCTATCTGACCGGCCCCACGCTGGTGCTGTTCGTGGACACCATCACCGATGCGGACTTCGCGGGGTTGTGGCCGCCGCCGGACGAGGGGCGGCTGTGGGTGCACCCGGTGGACGACCCGCGGCGTTTCGGCGTGGTGTTTACCGACGCGCAGGGGCGGGTCACCCGCATCGTCGAGAAGCCCGACACCACCGAGCACAAACTCGCGGTGGTGGGGGCCTACTACTTCCCGCGCGGCGAAGACCTGGCCCAGGCCATCGCGTTCCAGTTGGAGCACGAGGTGCGCACCAAGGGGGAATACTACCTGGCCGACGCCATCAATGTGATGCTGGAGCGGGGGCTGGTCATGCGGCCTGTGTCGGTCGAGACCTGGCTGGACGCGGGCACGCCCGAGACCGTGCTGGCCTTGAACCGCTACCTGCTGGACCACGGCCACGACAACACGGCCGAGGCTTTGCGGCCCGGCGCGGTCATCGTGCCGCCCGTGTATCTGCACCCCGACGCGGTGGTGGAAGACGCGGTGGTGGGGCCGTATGTCACCCTGGGGCCGGGCGCGGTGGTGCGGCGCAGCCTTGTACGCGATAGCATCCTCGAGGCCGAGGCCGTGGTGGAAGACGCCCATCTGCAGGCCAGCCTGTTGGGCGCGCGGGCCCGCATCGCGGGCGCGCACGGCGTGTTTCTTGTAGGGGACGATAGCGCCGTTCAGGCGCGGTTGGCGTAGTCCTTGGCCCTGCGGGGCCGTTTGCATGGAGGTTGAACCATGATTGTCGGCGTACCCAAAGAAATCAAAGACAACGAATATCGCGTGGCCTTGCCGCCCGGCGGGGTGGAGATGCTGGTCCACCACGGGCACAAGGTGCTGGTGCAGGCCGGTGCGGGCGAAGGGAGCGGCTTCTCCGACGACGAGTATCGCCGCAGCGGAGCCGAAATCCTCCCCACGGCCGAGGCGGTGTGGAGCCAGGCCGATATGGTCATGAAGGTCAAAGAGCCCCGGCCGCAAGAGTATCCCTTCTTGCGCGAAGGGCTGATTCTCTTCACTTACCTGCACCTGGCCGCGGAGGAGCAACTGACCTACGAACTCATGAAGCGGGGCGTGGCTGCGGTGGCCTATGAAACCGTGGAACTGGACGACGGGCGCTTGCCGCTGCTGACGCCCATGAGCGAAGTGGCCGGCCGCATGGCCGTGCAGGTGGGCGCGCACTATCTGGAGAAAGCCCACGGCGGCCGGGGGAAACTGCTGGGCGGCATCCCGGGCGTGCGGCCCGCGGATGTGCTCATCATCGGCGGCGGCACCGTGGGCTTCAACGCGGCCAAGATTGCCCTGGGCATGGGCGCGCACGTCATCATCATCGAGAAGAACCCCGACCGCATGCGCTACCTGGACGATGTGCTGCACGGCAACCTGACCACCTTAGCCTCCAACCCGCGCAACATTACCGACGCGGTGCGCATCGCGGACCTCATCGTCGGCGCGGTGCTCATCCCCGGCGCGCGGGCGCCCAAACTCATCCGCCGGGAGCACATTGACCTGATGAAGCCCGGCACGGTCATCGTGGATGTGGCCATTGACCAGGGCGGTTGTGTGGAGACCATGAAGCCCACCACCCACAGCGACCCCGTCTTCACGGTCAACGGCGTCATCCATTACGGCGTGACCAACATGCCCGGCGCGGTGCCGCGCACCTCGACCTATGGCCTGTCCAACGCCACCCTGCCCTATGCCCTCAAACTGGCCGACCTGGGCTTCGTCGAGGCCGTGAAGCAAGACCCGGCCCTGGCCAAGGGCGTGAATGTGTACCGGGGCAAGGTGACCCACCCCGCGGTGGCCGAGGCTTTCGGCCTGGAATACACCCCGCTGGAGGCACTGCTGGACTGAATGCCCTCAGGGCGCAAGCCTGCCGGCCCGGCGCGCGGACGCGTCGGGCCGGTGTCGCGTTGGGCAAACCCGGCCTTACCGGCGACCGCGGCCTGAGGCGCGGCGTCGTCAGGCGTCGTCGGTGGCGGCTTGCTCGAGGATGGCCTGCAGGGCCTGGACGTGTTCGCGAAACGCCTGGCGGCCGCGGGGGGTAAGCGCGATGTAGGTGCGTGGACGTCGGCCCACGAAGGTCTTTTCCACCGCCACATACCCGGCCTCTTCGAGTTTGCGCAGGTGGGTCGCCAGATTGCCGTCGGTCACGCCCAACAGATTGCGCAGGGTCTGAAAGTCCACCTGTTCGTCCGCGGCCAGCGCGTGCAGCGCGGCCATCAGGCGCAGCCGCACGGGTTGGTGGATGAGATTGTCGAAGCGGGCCATGCTCACCTCCAGGCGTAGTGGATGTAGGTGCCCGCGGCCAGCAGACTGCCGCCGCCCAGCAGAGCCATCCACAAGTCGAACCCCGCGGGCCAGGCCACATAGCCCAGCACGATGAGCACGGTCACCGTCAGCCCCAGACCCACCAGCCAACGGCTGCGGTACAGCAAGCCGGAGGTCACATAGCCCATCATGGCGAACAGCGCGATGAGCAGCGAGACCTGCTTCTCGCTCAGG
>WGAK01000265.1 GCA_015494815.1 Anaerolineales bacterium
CGGCGTCTCCTCATCCAGTGGCCCGCTTTCCTCGCTCAGCCTATTGTCCAAACTCCTGTCTAAAGTTGAGAATTGCTACCACCGCAGGAGTCAACCATCCTCGAACCTCTTGGAAGGCCTTAAGCCAAGCCTCTATCCCCCTCCCCCCTCTATCCGAACAACGTGAAATCGCCCGCATCCTGCAAACGGTAGACCGAAAAATCGCGGCCGAGGAGGCGCGCAAGGAGGCTCTGGACGCCCTCTTCCGCTCTCTGCTCCACCACTTGATGACGGCTAAAAGGCGCTTGCCCGCCGATTTCATCGCCCGGTTTGAGGAGGTACCCAAGCATGAGTAACCTGCTTTTCAAGAAGGTGGACTACACCGTCGGCAAATTACTGGAAGACATCGCCATCGGTGAGATTGGTCTGCCCGACATCCAGCGCCCCTTCGTGTGGAATACCTCCCGCGTGCGAGACCTGTTCGACTCCATGTATCGCGGCTATCCCATCGGCACCCTGCTCTTCTGGGAAAACGGCTATCCCGGCGAACACCGCGCCATCGGGGTGGGCGGCAAGCAAAAGGTGCCCCACTTGCTCATCGTAGACGGCCAACAGCGTCTTACCGCACTCTATGCGGTGATGAAGGGCGTGCCCATCGTGGACAAGAACTTCCGCCAGCGCCGTCTGCGCATTGCCTTCAACCCCTTGAAGGAGAAGTTTGAGGTCACCAACACCGCTATTGAGCGCGACCCCACCTGGATACCTGACATCAGCGTGTTATGGCAGCCCGACTTCGACCAGTACGCGTTCGTCTCGGCGTTCCTGGAGCGCCTGACCGAGCGCCACCAACTTTCCCCGGAGGACCGCAAACGCATTCCTAAGGCGATCCAGCGACTGATCAATCTCATCAACTATCCTATGACCGCGCAGGAGATTTCAGCCAACGCCCCCGAGGAGCAGGTCGCCGAAATTTTCGTGCGCATTAACAACCAGGGGCGCAAACTGAACCAGGCGGACTTCATTCTCACCCTGATGTCCGTCTTCTGGGAGGAGGGGCGCAAGGAACTGGAAGACTTCTGCCGCCGGGCCAAGCATCCCCCTGCAGACAATCACCCTTCACCCTACAATCCCTACTTTCAGCCCGACCCTGAGCAACTGCTACGCGTAGATGTGGCCCTGGCCTTCCGCCGCGCTCGTCTGGAACACGTATACTCCATTTTGCGCGGCAAGGACTTGCAGACCCGTGAATTCTCCGCCGAACGCCGCGACGCCCAGTTTGCCCTGCTGCGCAAAGCCCAGGCCCACGTGCTCGACCTGCAGCACTGGCACGACTTCCTCAAGGTGCTCAAGCGGGCTGGCTACATTCACCCCTCGCTGATTTCCTCCCAAACGGCCCTGGTGTACACCTACGCCCTCTGGCTTATTGGCAAGCGAGATTTTGGACTGGACCAGCACACCCTGCGCAATCTCATGGCCCGCTGGTTCTTCATGAGTTCCCTGACCGGGCGCTACACTTCCTCGCCTGAAACGCGCATGGACCAAGACCTGGCCTTGTTGCGCGGCCACAACCAGCCGGAGGCGTTCATCCAGGTACTGGAACAAGAAATGAGCGCCGTGCTCACACCGGATTACTGGGAGACCACCCTCCCCAACGACTTAGCAACGGCTTCCGCGCGCAACACAGGCCAATTTGCTTTCTTTGCCGCTCTGTGCATTCTCGACGCGCCAGTACTATATTCTTCGATGAAGGTACGCGACCTTCTCGACCCGACCACCCAAGGTTACAAGCAGGCGCTGGAACGGCATCATCTCTTTCCCCGCAAATATCTGGAGCGTCAAGGGGGAGCCGACCGTCGCGATATCAACCAAGTGGCCAACTACGCCCTGGTGGAATGGCACGACAACATTGACATTAGCGACCGCCCACCGGCAGAATACGCGCCGGAATATGAACGACGTTTTCCTTCCGAGGTTCTAAAAAAGATGTATTATTACCACGCTCTCCCTGAACGGTGGCATGAAATGGATTACCAGGATTTCCTGAGAGAACGCCGTCGGCGTATGGCGGTTATCATTCGCCAGGGCTTTGAACATCTGTAGGGCAGGTTTGAAACCCGCCCCTACAGCGGCGCACGTTACAAGCCAATGACCAGCCCGATACCACGGAGAGCCGACCATGCCCAAATACGACCCCCGCCGCTTCACCGAACGCCGCGCCGTGCAGGAACCCATGGCCCGCTACTCCGCTCAGGTGGCGTGGCAGACACTCTCCGCGGAAGAGGCCGAGCGCCTGCGTCGGGGCACCGCCGGCCTGCTGCTCTACGATGTCTTCCTCGAGCGGGTGCAGGCCCTCAACCCCGGCGTGGTCGGGTTGCGGGAGGCCGAGGACCTGGCCGCCCGCCTGGCCCGCATTCGACCCAACATCCGGGGCAACCTCGAGGCCTGGGAATACTTCCGCGGTCGCAAAACCATCTATGTCCCCGAAGAAAAACGGGAGCACAACGTGCGCCTGGTGGATTTCGACCGCTGGGAAAACAACGCCTTCCATCTCACCCAGGAACTGCGCTACACCGGGGGGCGCGAACCCATCCGCCTGGATATCGCCTACTTCGTCAACGGCATCCCCCTGCTGCTGGTGGAAACCAAAGCCGCGCACAAGCGGGAAGGCCTGGCCGAGGCGCTGGCGCAGGTCCGGCGTTACCACGACCAGGGTGCGCCTCTGCTGGCGCTGATGCAACTCTTTGCCGTTACCCACCTGGTGCACTTCTACTACGGCCCCACCTGGAACACCGAGCGCAAGGCGCTTATCCATTGGCGTACATCCGCGATAGGGGTAGGGGCAGGTCCGAGACCTACCCCTACCACCGATTTCGAAACCCTGGTCAAGGATTTCGTGCATCCCGCGCGCATGGTGCGGGTGTTGCGCGACGACATCCTCTTCGTCCGCCGCGACGGCGAACTGACCAAAGTTGTTCTGCGCCCCCACCAGATGCGGGCCGTGGATAAGGTACTACAACGCGCCGAAGAAGCCGTGCAGCCCCTCCCGGGGCGGCAGCCTAAGCGCCGCGGCCTCATCTGGCACACCCAGGGCTCCGGCAAGACCTTCACCATGATTACCATCGCCCGGCGGCTGCTGGCCGAGCCCCTTTTCCAAAACCCCACCGTGCTCATGCTGGTGGACCGCAACGAACTGGAGCAGCAACTCTTCTCCAACCTGACCGCGGTGGGTCTGGGGCACGCCGTGGTAGTCGAAAGCAAGCGGGAACTGCGCGACCTGCTGCGGCAGGACTACCGGGGCCTTATCGTGTCCACCATTCACAAATTCCACCGGATGCCCGCCAATATCAATCCTCGCGCCAACATCTTCGTGCTCATTGACGAGGCCCACCGCACCACCGGCGGCGACCTGGGCACCTATCTCATGGCCGCGCTGCCCAACGCCACCATCGTGGGCTTCACCGGCACGCCCGTTGACCGCAGCGCCCACGGCAAGAGCACCTTCCAAATCTTCGGGGTGGACGACCCGCCTCACGGCTACCTGGACAAGTATTCCATCCGCGAATCCATCGAAGACGGCGCCACCGTCCCCTTGCACTACACTCTGGCCGAGAACGAACTGCGGGTGGATCGCGAGACCCTGGAACGGGAATTCCTCGACCTGGCCGAAGCCGAAGGTCTGGCAGACCCCGAGGAACTGAACCGCATCCTCGAGCGGGCTGTTACCCTGCGCAACATGCTCAAAAACCGTGACCGCATCCAGCGCGTGGCCCGCTTCGTGGTCTCGCACTACCGCGAGTACGTGGAACCCTTAGGCTACAAGGCCCTCATGGTGGCCGTGGACCGGGAAGCCTGCGCGCTGTACCAAGAGGCCTTTGGGCGCCTCTATCGGGAAGACCCCCGACGCTACCTGCCGCCCGAAGCCTTCGAGGTGGTCATCAGCAGCAATTACAACGACCTGCCCCGGCTGCGCCGATACCATCGCAGCGCGGAAGAAGAACGGGAAATCCGCGACCGCTTCCGCCGCGAGGAGCATCCAAAGTTCCTCATCGTCACCTCTAAGTTGCTCACCGGCTTTGACGCACCTAACCTCTATGTGATGTACCTGGATAAGCCCATGCGCGACCATGTGCTCCTCCAGGCCATTGCGCGCGTCAACCGCCCTTATGAGCGCGACGGCCAGCGCAAGACCTGCGGCCTGGTGGTGGACTTTGTGGGCATTTTCGAGAACCTGGAGAAGGCCCTGGCCTTTGATTCTCAGGATGTCGAGGGAGTGGTCACCGACCTGGATGTGCTGCGGGAGCGTTTCGAGCACCTGATGGCCCAGGCCCGCCGCGAATACCTTCCCCTGGCCGCCGGCGGCGACGACAAGGCCGCCGAGCGGGTGCTTTCCCGTTTCCGGGACGAAGAAGCGCGGCAGGCTTTCTACGCTTTCTACGATGAACTGGCTGACCTGTACGAGGTACTCTCCCCGGCGGCTTTCCTGCGCCCCTACCTGGACGACTACGCTTTGCTGACGCAGATGGTCGCCATGCTCCAGGAGGCCTACGAAGGGTGCGATACTGCCCTGGACATTCGGGAGATGTTGCGCAAGACCGCGGTGCTGGTGCAGCAGCACACGCAGGGCGGGGCCATCCGCGGCGCGGTGGAGGTGTATGAAATCAACGCCGACCTGCTCCGCCGCCTGGAAGCCAGCCGCAAGCCGCCCACAGTAGAGGTGTTCAACCTGGTGAAGTCCATCCGCCAGAAGGTGACCGAGGAAGCCGCAGCGAAGCCTTTCTTGCTATCTATCGGCGAGCGGGCCGAGGCCATTGTTCAGGCCTTCCAGGAGCGCCAGCAGAGCGTGCAGGAAGCCTTAGAGGCCCTCAAGGCACTCATTGCCGAAATCAACGCGGCGGAGCGGGAGTTCGCCGAGCAAGGTCTGGAGGCCGAAACCTTCACCGTGTATTGGATGTTGCATCAGCATCACGCCGTGCCCAAGGAGACGGCGCGGGCTGTAGCCGCGGCATTGGTGCAGACCTTTCAGACTTACCCCCATTGGGCCACCAGCCAGCGCCAACAGCGCGAACTGCGCCGGGCGCTCTACAAGGTGCTGCTGCGTCAAGGCATCAGCGAGGGGGTCTCTGCCCTGGTGAATGAGATTCTGGACGTGTTGGCGAAGCGCCATGCGTGAGTTGACCGACGACCTGGTGCGCCGCGAAGTGTTCAAGGCCGAGGTACGCCGCTGGGCCGAGCGCATCGGCGTTGAGGTAAAAGAGATTCACCTGCGGGCCATGCGCCGTAAATGGGCCAGCGCATCCCGCCGTGGCCGCCTGACCTTCAACACCGAACTGTTGGGGCAGCCCCTGGCCGTCCAGCGGGAGGTCATCGTTCACGAACTGCTGCACCTCAAACTGGGCCACGGCAGCCATGCCAAACTGTTCCGCGCCCTCTTGCGAGCGTATTTAGCCAGCGAGGCAGGTGGCTGAGAATCGCCTGTGGACGCCCCCCGTCCCAGCGCCCCAGGGAGCAATGCCTGACATCGGCCACTTGTCGCGTGGGCGGTTTTCCGGTAAGATAGCCTTTGGCTGCCAGCGGGCAGTCGGACGAACCTCACCTCTCGCAGGAGGAGAACCGTATGATTCGCAAACAGTGGTTGCTTGTGCTCGCCTTGCTGGCCGTGTTGGCCCTGGCCCTGGCCGCCTGCGGTGGCAAGCAGGAAGCCACCCAGGCCCCCGCGACCGAGGCCCCCAAGGCCGAGATGACCGAAGAGGCGATGCCCGAAAAGACCGAAGAGCCCACAGAGGAGGCCACCGAAGCCGCGGCCACCGAGGAACCCACCGAGGAGCCCGCCGAACCCGCGCTGGGCACCGCCGAGAACCCCATCATCTGGGTGCTCACCCCCTCGCAGGATACCGAAAAGGTCCTGGCCGGGGCGGAGCCCATCGCCCAATACATCGAAGAGCAAACCGGTATCGTCATCAAGCCCGTCATCCCCACCGACTACACCGCGCAACAAGAAGCCATGTGCTCGGGCGAAGCCCACATGGCCGCGCTCAACACCTTCGGCTATGTACGCGCCCATGAACGGGGCTGCGCGGATGTCGCCCTGGTGTCGGTGCGCTACGGCTCCACCTCCTACGCGGGCCAAATCATCACCCAGGCCGATTCGGGCATCGAGAAGGTGGAAGACCTGGCCGGCAAGACCTTCTGCCGCCCTGACCCTGAGTCCACCTCGGGCTGGGTCATCCCCATGCTGACCATGCTGGCCGCGGGCATTGACCCCGAGCAAGACCTGGCCGAAATCGTGGATACCGGCGGCCACGACGCGGTGGTCATCGGCGTGTACAACGGCGACTGCGACGCGGGCGCCACCTTCCAGGACGCGCGCGTCCTGGTCGAGGACGAATACCCCGATGTCAAGGACAAGGTCGTGGTCATCGCCACCTCCGCGCCCATCCCCAACGACAACATTTCCTTCCGCCCCGACTTCCCCGAGGACCTGAAGCAGCAAATCGTGGACGCGCTGCTGCAACTCAACGAGACCGACGAGGGCAAGGAAATGCTCAAAGGTCTCTTCTCGTGGCAGGGCCTCGAAGCGGCCGACGACGCCTTCTACGATGGCTTCCGCCAGCAACTGGAAGCCGCCGGGGTGAACATCGAGGACCTGGGCAAATAGCCCGGCCTGTAGCCCATCGCCCCAGGTGAGCGATGCGACGAGGCGCGAGGAGCATGGTCATGCCCTCGGGCCTCGTCTTTTTTAAAACCAACGGCGCGCGTCGGGTATAATCATCCCCGGCACGGCACGCCATGCCCACCCGCCCGCAGGAGGCGCGCATGCTCAAAGTGGAACATCTCACCAAAGTCTACGGCACCGGCACCGTCGCCCTGCAGGATGTCAGTTTCGAGGTCGAAGACGGCGAGTTCCTGGTCATTATCGGTCTGAGCGGCTCGGGCAAGTCCACGCTGCTGCGTTCCATCAACCGCCTCATCGAACCCACCGAAGGCCGCATCCTCTGGAACGATGTGGACATCACCGCGCTGGACGAAGCCGGTTTGCGGCGCATTCGCCGAGAAATCGGCTTCGTTTTTCAAGAATTCAACCTGGTGGAACGCCTGCCCGTGCTCACCAATGTGCTCACCGGTCGCCTGGGCTATGTGCCGCCGTGGTGGAGCCTGTTCTATTACTTTCCGGCCCAGGACCGCCGCCGCGCCCTGGACGCGCTGGAGCAGGTCGGCCTGGCCGACCGGGCCCACCACCGGGCGTCGGAACTCAGCGGCGGCCAGAAACAACGGGTGGGCATTGCCCGCGCGCTGGTCCAAAACCCCAAGATGCTGCTGGCCGATGAGCCCGTGGCCAGCCTCGACCCCGTGCTGGCCCATTCCATCATGGGCTATCTCGAGCGCCTGAATCAAGAGCGCGGCATCACCATCCTGTGCAGCCTGCATTACCTGGACCTGGTGCAGCGCTACGCCACCCGCGTCATTGGCCTGCGCAACGGCCGCCTGGTCTTCGAGGGCACTGGCGACGACATTCGCCACATGACCGACGAAGAATTCAAGCAAATCTACGGCGAAGAAGCCCAACGCCTCGGGGGATGAACCATGCGCATCGGAAAACGCCTGCTGGCCGCTGTTTTGTCGCTGTTGGTTCCGGGCCTGGGGCACCTGCTCGTGGGGCGGGTGCGTCGCGGGCTGTACATCGCGTTGGGCACCGGGGTGTTGGCGGGCCTCACGGTGTTTACCGCGGCCCAACGCGCCCGCTTTCCCGAAGAGGTGTATGGCCTGAGCGCGCAGGTGCTGCTGCGCCTGGGCCTGATGGCCGCGTTCGTCTGGGCCGCGCTGTGGCTGGTCTACGGGGCCCTCGGCCGGGCCGTGCTGCGCGCCGACGCCGAGGCCGCGGAACTCATGGCCCAACTCTACACGCCCGGCTTCGTAGCCCTGGGCGTGCTGTTCTTCTCCCTCGCGGGGCCGCGGCTGCTGCAGACCGTTCTGCCCGCCGACGGCGAACGGCTGCTCTACGGCACCATCCTGCTCATCATGGGCGTGCTGCTGGCGCTGTTGTGGTGGTGGGCGGCCCGCGATGCCTGGCAAACCGCGGCCGACGCGGAACCGGGCTGGGGCGGCTTCATCGCCCTCGTGCTGGTGGGCACGCTGGTGCTGGGTACCCGCATCGTGGGCATTGACCTGCCCAAGGCCATCCGAGAATATCGTGAGACGGAACGCATCTTGGGCGACATCTTCTGGCCCTGGCGCGCGGCCTTCGACTACGAAGCCACCGAATTGCGGGCCACCGCCCTGGTTCAGGCGCCTTGCCCACCCGACGCCACGCCGCCGCCCGTCAACCAGCCTCAAGAAGGCCAGCCCTGGGTGGTGGTGGAACCCACTTGCGGCGACCTCAGCGTGCGCGACAGCAAGGGCAAACTGCAATACGGCACCCTACTCCACATTCGCGGCGGGGGCTTCGTGCCGGGCAAAATCGTCAAAATCAAGTGGGAAAACCCCATCGGCAACGAATTTACTCCTCGCGGCCTGGGGCCCACCGAAATCGAGGTCGGGCCCGACGGCACCTTCGAGAGCGAGTTGTACATCCCCGATGTGGTCATCCCGTCCTTCGCCCAGGGGCCGCAAATCCACAAACTGCACGCGGTGCAGCCGGGTGCGCTGCGCTTCACCGGCCAACTGAGCCGCGAGATGAAACTGGCCCTGCAGGCCATGCTCGAAAGCATCATGATTGGCCTGATGGCCACCTTCACGGGGATGCTGTGGGCCGTGCCGCTGTCGTTTCTGGCCGCGCGCAACCTGACCTTCACGCTGCGCACTTCACCCCAGGGGCTGGTAGGCGGCGTGCTGGGCCTGGTGCTGGGCGGCGCGGTGGGGCTGCAAGCGGCCGGGCGCATTGCCGACGCCTTAGGCGGGCTGGACGCCGCGCCTGTGAGCACGGCCATCGTGCACTTCGTGCTGGTCACCGGCGCCGCGGTGTTGGGCTTCCGCTGGCTGAGCCGCGGCCTGGACGCCCTCACCCAACGCATGCCGCCCCTGGTCACCGACGCGGTGCGCTACATCGGCTTCGCGCTCATCGGCGCGGCCCTGGGCTGGCCCCTGGGCCTGGGCTACGCGCACGGCATCCTGGGCATTGCCTGGGACCCGCGCGACGCCGCGGCCATCGCCCCCACCCTGGCGCGCGTCGGCGCGGGCCTGGGGGCCCTGGCCTGGCTCGGCCTGGCCCGACGCTGGGGGCAGCAGGGGGTCGTGCCCATCGGCCAGTGGATTTACACCATCACCCGCACCATCCTCAACGTGGTGCGGTCCATCGAGCCCCTCATCTGGGGCCTGGTGGGCGTCATCTGGGTCGGCCTGGGGCCCTTCGCCGGCTTCATCGCGCTGACCATCCACACCGTGGCCGCGCTGGGCAAACTGTACTCCGAGGCCATCGAAAGCATCCACCCCGGCCCCATCGAGGCCGTGCAATCCACAGGCGCCAATCGCCTGCAAACCATCATGTTCGCGGTGCTGCCCCAGGTGCTGCCGCACTTCACCGCCTACAGCCTCTATCGCTGGGACATCAATGTGCGCATGTCCACCGTCATCGGCCTGGTAGGCGGCGGCGGCATCGGCTTCCTGCTCATCCAATGGATTCGCCAGGTACAATACGAACACGCGGGGCTGGCGGTCTGGCTGATTGCCCTGACCGTATCCACCCTGGACTTCGTGAGCGCGACCATTCGCAAGAAAATCGTGTGAGCCGCGGCCCCACGCTCGTCGGCCCGGCCGCAGGGTCGTCCCAAGGAGGTGCGAGATGAGTTTGGTCGGCAAAGGCTTCTACATCTGGAAAATCAGCCGCTGCGAGGGAGGCGATGTCCAGGCCATCGCCACGGTGGCGGCCCAGGCCGGGCTGACGCACATCCTGGTGAAAATCGCGGACGGCACGGGCGCGTACAACTACGACTGGCACCGTCGCCGCGACCTGGTTCCCCCGCTGGTACAGGCTTTGCGGGCCAAGGGCATCGCCGTCTGGGGCTGGCAATATGTCTACGGCGACGACCCCGTCAACGAAGCCCGCATCGCGGTCACCCGCATGCAGGCCCTGGGGCTGGACGGCTTTGTCATTGACGCGGAGGTGGAATACAAGGGCCGCCACGCCGCGGCGCGCACCTACATGCAACATCTGCGGGCCGGCCTGCCCAACACCCCCATTGCCCTGAGTTCCTTCCGCTTCCCCTCTTATCACCCCCGCTTTCCGTGGCGGGAGTTTCTGGAGCGGGTGGACATCAACATGCCCCAGGTCTACTGGGTGCGGGCCCACAACCCGGCCGCGCAACTGCGCCGCAGTGTGGCCGAATTTCAGCGCCTGCAGCCCTGGCGGCCCATCATTCCCACGGGGTCGGCCTACAAGGGCTTTGGCTGGCAGCCCACCGCGGCCGAGATGACCGCGTTCTTGCACACCGCGCAAGAACTGGGCCTGAGCGCGGCCAACTTCTGGGAGTGGTACGCCACACGCGCCCAACTACCGCCC
>WGAK01000266.1 GCA_015494815.1 Anaerolineales bacterium
CCTGGACCACCATGCGTTTGAAGGCTTCGCTGTAGACGCGTCGTTGCTGTTTCTTGCTCATTGTTGACCTCCTGCTGGGTGTTGGAAGCCATGGAGGTTGGAGGTCAAAAGTGTAAACCTTTTTCCGGACGACACACATCCGCGCATCCGCAGATTCGCAGATTCACTCATCCGCTCGTCCATCCGCAAATCCGCAAATTCGCCCATCCGCTTCACCGCCTTATCGCCTTGCCGCTTTACCGCTTTATCACCCACCCGCAAATCCGCAAATCCGCCTATTCGTTCGCCCATCCGCCCGCGTGTCATTGCGAGGGCGCGCAGCGCCCGAAGCAATCTCCTGACACCGTCAGACAGGAGCCTATGCCGTCTCGCGCGAGGCCCAGGCCCTCGTCGGGCCCACGCAGGGGATGGCTTCGCCGCCTGACGGCGGCTCGCTATGACACGGGAAGGACGAGGTTTTGGTGTTGTCCAAGGCTCCAGCGCGCCCAGCCGCCCAGCCGCGGCCGTGGCCGAAGTTTGGGACTGCGGTGGCTCGACACCGCTTTGGAACCAAAGCGGCGCCCAGGCGCCGCACGCCAAAATGCGCCCAGGGCGCGGCGGCGGGTTGAAGTTGAGGGAGACATCGGCTATACTCCAGGCAGAAATAGGGAAGAGGCACACGGACACGGGCTCGTAGCCCAGACGGCAGCCACGACTACGCCATAAGACCGCGTCCGCGGCTTCGAGGGCAGAGGGCGCGCGCCAACGCCGGAACTCGTCCAACATCACCGCGGCGCGAACGCTCAGGTGGGGCAGTTGCCTTCTTCGCCCCACACCAGTTGCAAGAGGGAATCCATGATCGACCCTGGATTGAAGGACAAAGTGGTGCTCATCACCGGCGCCAACAACCCCTACGGCATCGGCGCGGCCACGGCCAGGGCCTTCGCGGCCCAGGGCGCGCGCGTGTTCCTTCACTTCTTTCGTCTCCCCCAGGCCCCTGGTGGGGCAGAACCGACGCGCGACCCTGGGCCGACCTTCTATCAGGCCCAGCAGGGCAAAACCGCGGACGAAGTGCTGGACGCGATTCGACGCCAGGGCGGGCAAGCCGCGGCCTGGGAGGCCGACCTTTCTCGCCCGGACAACATCCCCCGGCTGTTCGACCGGGTGGAAGAGGTCTTTGGACCGGTGGACATCCTGGTCAACAACGCCGCGGCCTGGCAAGGGGACACCTTCGTGCCCTCGGGCGCGGAAGCCGTGTTGAACCGCTTTGTCTCGACGGTTTCCGCGGAAAGCCATGACCACAACTTCGCCGTGAACAGCCGCGCCGTAGCCCTCCTGATGGCCGAGTATGCGCGCCGATTTGTGCGCCGCGGCGCGACCTGGGGCCGGATTGTCAATGTGAGCACCGATGGGGCCTCCGGCTTCCCCGGCGAGGTCTCTTACGGCGCGAGCAAACACGCGATGGAAAGTTACAGTCGCGCCGCAGCCGTCGAGTTGGGACCGTTGGGCATCACCGTCAACGTGGTGGCGCCCGGCCCCGTGCAGACCGGCTACATCCCGCCGGAAATGGAGAAGAAGTTGGGCGCGGAAATCCCTCTTCGCCGGGTGGGGCGGCCAGAAGACGTGGCCGATGTCATCGTCTTCCTGGCTTCGGAGCAGGCACGCTGGGTGACCGGGCAGTTGATATATGTAGGCGGCGGCAAGGTGATGCCCTTGTAGGGAACGGCGCAGGCGGTGGCCCCAGGGAGACGCGATGGCTGGAGCACGACGGGGAATCATCGTGGCGCTGATGCTTACCTTGTTGGTGAGATGCGGCCCCTGGGCAGTCGCGCCTGCGGGAAGGCCGCCCGCGCCAAAGAGCGGCTTGGAATACTTCGGCTTTGCCCTCATTGATTGCGGCTGGGACGACCCCCACGACAGGGCCATCACGACAAATTATGTTAATGAAGTCGCAGGTTTCACCAACATCGGCCAGATGTGTGTTGATTCGCCAGACGCCTCGCTCCATACCCGTGTTCGGACATTTTACCGCGCGGGGCTGAAGGCGATACTGTACATCGAGCCGATTCTATTCGACGCCATCGAAGACGCATCCAGCCCCAGTGGGGTGCGAATCGTCTTGCGCCAGGATGCCGAAGCCCGATGGGCGGGCTTTGTGAAGCGCAACGGCGATGTACTCACGCCGACATACGTCGCAGCCCTCTATGTGGTGGACGAACCGGCATGGAATAGCGTAGCGCCGATGGATTTTGTCCGGGCGTTGCGAATCGTGAAAAGGTCCCTGCCCGCTATTCCCACCCTGGCGATTGAGGCCTACCCGATGGTGGGCCAAATCATGGTGCCGGATGAACTTGATTGGATTGGCTTCGACCGCTACGACAGCGTGGACCCCCGAACGGACGGCGCCTGGCTCGCCGACCTCGAGACGGTGCGCGCGGCGCGAAGCCGCCCAAGCCAGAGGATTGTCATTGTAGCCAGCACCCAATGGCTCCCCTACTACCAGACCGATGCGGGGATACTTCCCGAGGATATGGGCATTGTGGCAGAACGCTACTACCAGGTTGCAGCCTCGGACCCCGACATCGTCGCCTTGTTGGGGTACTTATGGCCCGGCGGGTTCGACGATTCATCGCAACTGGGTGCGCGCAATCTCCCCCAACCGGCACAACAATCCTTACGCGACATTGGCAGGAGAATCCTTGACAAATAACGCGGGCGAACCGACCGCCCCCGCTGCCAACCGATGCCTTCGCCCCGTCCCGCGCGCCTCACGGCGTAGGCGCGACGCGGCCTTCTCGCAGCGCGGCCACTAAGTCGTGCACCAGGCGCACCCGGCCGGGGGAGAACGCGTCCAGGTTGGCCGCCTCGACCACCCACGCGGCCCATTGCACCCGCGGGGCCTCGCCCGCCAGCCAGGCCGTGGCCGAATTTTGGGACTGCGGTGGCTCGACACCGTTTTGGAACCAAAGCAACGCCCAGGCGCCGCACGCCAAAAACCTCCCAGTTGCCCATTTCGGCAACTTTTACATGCATCCAAAGCCAACGCTTTGACAAATATTCATGGCTACTTTTATGGTAAGATAATCGCCAACCCATCCACACGGAGGAACGGGGGGCATGCCCCAGGCAGGAGAACGGGTGGCCGGCAAATATGTGCTGCAGGAGCGCCTGGGCGAAGGCGGCTTCGGCGAGGTATGGCTGGCCCGCCATGCCACCCTGGGCACGCCCGTGGCCGTCAAGTTCCTGCGCAAGCGCCCCGAGCGCCTGCTCCAGGAAGCCGAGGCCCTCCTCGCCCTGGAGCACCCCCACATCGTCCAGGTCTACCGGGTGGACCCGGAACGCGCGGCCATCGTAATGGAGTACGTGGACGGGCCGAACCTGCGCGACTGGGCCGCGCAGCGCCGGCCTGCCCGCGAGGAGATACTGACCGTGCTGGACCAGGTGGCCGCGGCCCTGGACTTCGTGCACCAAAAGGGCCTGGTGCACGGTGATGTGAAGCCCACCAACATCCTGGTCGCCCAGGAGCCCGGAGGCGCTCTCAAAGCCAAACTGGCCGATTTCGGCCTGACCGCCTCGCCCGAGGAACTGCGCGGGGGCACTCGGGCTTATCTCGCGCCCGAGCAAATTCAGAAAATTTTGGGGAAAGCGGTGCACGTGGACGGCCGCGCGGACCAGTACGCCCTGGCCGCGGTGGCCTACGAACTGCTGGCCAACCAACATCCCTACCCGACCGCCACGGACGACCTGTACGCCCTGCTGGTGCAGCGCCAGGACCCGCCCAGGCCCGTGTACGAAGTCAACCCCGATGTGCCCACGCTCTTCGACGAACCCCTGCGCCGGGCCCTGGCCTACGACCCAGAAGCCCGCTTCCCCACCTGCCGGGCCTTCGTGGACGCGCTGTGGGCCGCGGAAGACGCCGATCGGCAAAATCGGGCCCAATCTTTGCGGAATGCCATCCGGGTGGCCCTGCAGCAAAAGGACCTGGCGAAAGCCGAAGAACGCTTGAAGGAACTCATCTCTACCCTGGGCGGCCGGCTGGAAGACGAGGACCACGCCCTGGCGATGTACCTGGAGATGCTCCGGGCCTGGCAGCGGGCCCACAAGGCGCTTCGCGAAGCCCTGGCCCAATGGCCCGACCTGCGGGATGACAAGGACTTGCTCCCCGTGCTGGCACCGGAGCGGGTTCCCTGGACACGCCGCGTGAGGCAGGCCGCGCCCCAGGTGCTGGCGGCCTTCATCCTGAGCCTGCCCTTTGCCTTGGGGTTCTTCGTTCTGGCCCTGCGGGCCATTGCCCGCCGCGGCGCGCCGTAACCCCCGCGGCCCCACGGTAGGGGCGACCCACCGGGTCGCCTTCGGGTCGCCCACGCCCAAAACGGAGGCTGTATCATGGCCCAAACCTGCCCGGAAGGTCTGCGCCTGGGGGAATACCGCATCCTCCGCGCCCTTGGGGAAGGCCCCGTCACCTTCGCCTGCCTGGCCGAAGCCATCGCGCCGCCCCATCGCCGGGTGGTGGTGAAGGGCTTGCAAAACCCCGACCTGACTCCCCTGTTCCGCGACCACCTGCGGCGCTGGGCCATCTACACCCACCAGTTGACGGGCATGGTGGAGGTGCTCGACTTAGTAGAGGATGCAGGCCGGGTGTACGGTGTGTTGACCTACGAACCCGGCGGGCCCCTGGCCGAACACTGGGGGGCTTTGCTCCGGGAACCCCTGAGTCGGCGTCTGGCCCTGCTGGAGGGCATCGCCAGGACCCTGGACGCGCTGCACAAGATGGCCTCCGGGGCCGATGGCTCCGCACCGGTATACGCCGCCCTGCACCCTCGCAACATCCTGGTCCGCCTGGACACGGACGGCCGTGTGCAAAGCCTGGTGCTGGACGTGCCCGGCCTGCGCGCCGCTTCCCAGGAGTCCATGACCCGCTCGGAGACGCTGACTGCCACGACCCTGGACCCCGAACACGCCCTCTACCGGGCACCCGAGCAGGTCAAAGGCGAAGCGCCCACACCGGCCTCGGACCGTTACGCCTTTGCCGCGCTGACCCACCACCTGCTCACGGGCCGCCCGCCTTTCGAGGCCCCGGATACCCTGGCCCTGTACGAGAAAATCACCAAAGCCGAACCCGCCATTCCCACCGAGTGGGCCGAGGCCGCGGCCATCTTCCGCCGGGCTCTGGCCAGGGACCCCTCGCAACGCTACCCCACCTGCCGGGCCCTGCTCGCGGACCTGGAGGACCGGGCCCACCAGGTGGAAGCCCTGGAACGCGCGGCCGAGGCCTACGCGACCGCGACCCAGGCCCTGGAGGAAGCGCGGGAAAAAGCCCGGACCCTGCGGGAAGAAGCCCCCGACCTGGACCCCGCGGGCCGGCGCGCGCGGCTGGCCCCGGGCCCGGGCCTGCCCCGGCCGCGGGAACTCGCCCGGCGTTGGCG
>WGAK01000267.1 GCA_015494815.1 Anaerolineales bacterium
CCTCCACCCAGGGCGCCAGCGGGCCGCGTGGCGGCTGGGCGAGCATGGCTTCCATCGTCGAGAGCAGGGAAACGCCGTACATTGAACATCCTTTGGGGGCCGGGGGCTCACCAGCGAACGGGGGAAGTCTACCACGCGCCCCCGGCGCTCATGCGGCCACCGCGCGGCGGTGCGCCACGGCCGCGCGCACCATGTCCCACAAGGCTTCGTTCAGGGGCGCGGGCTGGCCCACCTGCCGCCCAATGCGCGCCACCGCGCCGCAAATGGCGTCAATCTCGGTGGGCGCGCCCCGCTGCAAATCCTGGCGCATGGACGAGGCGTTCGCGGCCGTGCGGCGGGCCACTTCTTCGGCCGCGGCCACGGGATCGGCAAACGGCAGGGCAATGCCCTGGGCCGCGGCCACGCGCGCCACCTCGGTGGCCGCGCGCGCCATGAAGAGCCGGGCCGCGGGGTCTTCCAACAGCGCGCCGTTGGGCACATCCAGCAACGCGGTCAAGGGGTTGATGGCCGCGTTGATGGCCAGTTTGCCCCAGATGAGCCCCTGCACGTCCTCGTGCACCCGCACCGTAAACCCGGCCTGGGCGAGCGTGGTCTGCCAGAACCCGGCCCGGGGATGCCGGGCCAGGTCCACCGTGCCGGGACCGGTGGCCTGCACCCGCCCCGGCGCGAGCACGCGCGCGCCGTAGGTGGTCACGCCCACCACCACGCGCGCCGCGCCCAGGGCTTGCTGCAACACTTCCTGGGGGCCCAGGCCGTTCTGCAGGGTGAGCGCCGACGCGGTCGCGGGCAACATGTGCGCGGCCGTGCGGGCTGCGCGGGCCGTCTGCCAGGTCTTGACCAGCACCAGCGCGCCGGCAAAGGGGACTCCCGCGCGGGGTGTGCGCCATACCCGCACCGGATACGCGCGCGTCGTGCCATCCAGGTCCACCAGGCGCACGCCGTGGGCCTCCAGCGCGTCCAGGGCCGCGGGCCACGTGCCCACCATGTGCACCGCGAAGCCGGCCGCGGCTAAGCGCGCCGCGAACAGCCCGGCCAGTGCGCCGGTGCCGATGACGAGCAGCGGTTCAGCGGCCATCGCGGCGCTCCTCGGCCGCGGCGGAGCCGGGTTCCCCCGCCCCCTCGACCGGGGCCGAGGACTGCAGCCAGGCCCGAAACGCGGCGGCCTCCGCGGGCTTCATGGCCCGGCCGTGCTCAGGCCCCGGGAAACGCCGCGCGGTCACATCGTCCACATAGGCCCGCAGCGCGTCGTGGATGACCGTGTGCAACTGCGCGTATTGCTTGACGAAGCGGGGGACGAAGCGGTCGTACAGGCCCAGCAGGTCGTGATACACCAGCACCTGACCGTCGCAGTGGGGCCCCGCGCCGATGCCGATGGTGGGGATGTCCAGCCGCTCGGTCACGGCCTGGGCCACTTCGTCGGGCACGGCCTCGAGCACGATGGCGAACACGCCCGCATCTTGCAGGCGCAGCGCGTCTTCCAACAGCCGCGCCGCGGCCTGAGCCGTGGTGGCCTGGGCCCGAAAGCCGCCCAGTTGGTGCACGCTTTGCGGCGTGAGCCCCAAATGGCCCATGACCGGAATGCCCGCCCGGAGCACCGCGCGGATGGTGTCCAGCCGCTCGCGGCCGCCTTCCAGTTTGACCGCGTCCATGCCGCCTTCTTGCAAGAAGCGCCCCGCGTTGCGCACGGCCTCCTGGTCCGAGACCTGATAGGAGAGGAAGGGCATATCGCCGACCAGCAGCGCGCGCCGCGCGCCGCGCGCCACGGCTTTGGCGTGGTGGAGCATGTCGTCCATGGTCACGGGCAGGGTGGTCTCGTAGCCCAGCACCACCATGCCCAACGAATCGCCCACCAGGATGACATCCACCCCGGCCCGGTCCACGGCCACGGCCGAAGGATAGTCGTACGCGGTAAGCATGGTGATGGGCTCACCGCGCTGCTTTTTGCGCCACAAGGTGCGCACGGTCACTTTTTTGGGAGTGGGGGAAGCAGGTTGTGCCGACACGGTACCCTCCTGGCAAAGCGGTAGGGGCCGTCCGAGAGGATGGCGAAGGAATGAGACAGCCGCGTCCCGTCCACGGGGGTACGGGCACGGCACCCTCATCTTACCACAAGGCCGGCCGCGCGCGACGCTCAAGGTCGGTACAACACCGCGCGCGCCGGCGCGCCCTCGGCTTCGGGAATGTTCAACGGCAGGCAGTACAGGGTGTAAGGGCCGGGCTCGACCCCGTCCAGGCGCAGGCCCTCCAGGGCCACGACCCCGGCCTCCAACAACACCCGGTGGGTGGGGGTCAGGCTGTCGAACGCGGCGATGGACAGGTAGTCAATGCCCACCAGGCGCATGCCCTGCTCGACCAGGAAGGCCGCGCCGTCGGGGGTGAGGGCCACATAGTCCTCGCGGAAGGCCGTGTGCCCCTGGGCCCACCAGCGGCTGTTGGCGGTCTTGAAGAGCACGCGCGTGGGGTTGACTGCAGGCCAAAGCGCCTCCAGCACCGCGCGGTCCAGCCGCGGGGCGTCTTCGGCGGCCAGCACCCAGGCGGGACCCAGGCAATCCTCCAGCGCCACCTGGGCCACGGTTCGGCCGTCGTCGAGAAAATGGTCCGGCGCGTCAATGTGGGTGCCAATGTGCACCGTGCCGCTCAAGCGCGACACATTGGCCCCGTCGCCCTGGGCGATGGTCTTGAAACGCTCCACCACCAGCGGCGGGTCGCCCGGCCACACGGGCAGCCGGTTGGTCAACGGCAGGGAGATATCGTAGTACGGCATCGGGCCCTCCTATGCTTCGGGGTACAGGCGGTGCACATTGTACCAACCGTGTTGCGCGGCTACGGAAGGCACGACGGCCCGGCGGCGGCGCACATACCAGCGCCCCAAACGCGCCAGACCCAGCCCGGCCAACACCGCGAACAGCAGCCGATGCGCTTCGCGCGCCGCGGTGGGCGGGTGCCAGGCCCAGGCCCGCAGGTAATGGCTCAGGGCCCGCCACGGATGGCCGCCGTCCAGCCAATAGCGGGCGGCAAAGCGATGCGCCCCGGCCCACACCGCGCGGCGTCGCGGGCGAAAAACGGCCGCGTAGGCCGGGTCGGTGCTCAGCCAGCGCGCCAGGCGCAGGGCCTCGTCGCCAAAGCCCGCGGCTTGCGCCAGATTCTTGGCCTGGGGATGGTAGCGGGCGAAGGCCAACACCCGCGGCACATAGACCGGCGGCCCGGCCACCCGCGCCATCCGCAGCCATAAGTGGTGGTCCATCAAAAAGCGGAAACTCGCGTCCACGCCCCCGACCTGCTCGTACAACGCACGCCGAAAGAACACCGCGGGCTGGGGCAACATGTGGAAGGTCATTAGCCGGGGCAGGCCCCAGGGCCCCACCCGGTGATGGTGGAAAGGACGCCCGGCCGGGTCAACGGAGAGGTCGTCGCCCACCACCCACCCCGCGTCGGGGTGCTGCTGCAACGCGCGCACCGCGGCCGCGATGGCGCCGGGAGCGTACATGTCGTCGGAGTTCAGCCAGGCCAAAATCGCACCCTGGGCCCGCGCAAAGCCTTTGCGCAGCGCGTCGGCCTGGCCACGGTCGGGCTCCGACACCCAATAGGCCAGCCGCGACGCGTACCGACGCAGCACATCCACGCTGCCGTCGGTGGAGCCACCGTCAATGACGATGTACTCCACCCGGGGGTAGTCTTGCCCGAGCACAGACCGCAGCGTGTAACCCAGATACGCGGCCTGATTGTACGAGGGCGTGATGATGCTCACCAGGGGCGTGGATTCGTCGCGCATGATACGAAATTGTACCAGGGCCCGCCGACGGTGGGAGGCTTCCCTGGTATAATCTACCTGACAAGCCGCCTGCTGCATCCCCCAGAGGCGAGGTGGGGCCATGTACGGAGACATCAAACTCTTCGCCGGCAGTTCGACCCCCGAATTGGCCGAACGGGTGGCCCGTTATCTGGGCATCCCCCTGGAAGGGGTGGACCTCATCGAATTTCCCAACGAAAACCTGTTCGCCCGCTTGCAGCGCAGCGTGCGCGGGCAGGATGTCTACATCATCCAGACAACTTCCGCGCCGGTGCACCGCAACCTGATGGAATTGCTCATCCTGCTCCAAACCGTGCGCCTCGACTCGGCCGCGCGGGTCACCGCGGTCATACCCTACCTGTGCTACGCCCGTTCGGACAAGAAAGACCAGCCCCGCGTGCCCATCACCGCGCGCCTGGTGGCCGACATGATTCAAGTGGCCGGGGCCGACCGTTACATCACCTTCGACCTGCACGCGGGGCAAATTCAGGGCTTCTTCTCCATTCCGGGCGATGTGCTCACCGCATTCCACCTGCTGATTGACTATACGCAGCGCCTGGTCCCCCACCTGCACCGGCCCGTGGTGGTCACCGCGGACCTGGGCTTTGCCAAAAAAGGCCGCAACTTCGCCGCGGCCCTGGGCCTGCCCATCGCCTTCGTCGAAAAGCGCCGCGACCCCGACGGCAAGCAAACCCATGTGCTCAGCGTGGTGGGCGATGTGCGCGACCGCGATGTCATCCTGGTGGACGACGAGGTGGACACCGCCGGCTCCATGGTCAACGCGTTCCACGCGGTCAAGGCCGCCGGCGCGCGGGATGTGTACCTGGCCTTCGTCCATCCCGTGTTTTCCGACCCCGCGGTGGAACGCCTCAGCCGCCTGGACCTCAAACGCATCATCACCACCGACACCGTGCCCATCCCACCGCACAAGCGAAAGCCTTTGGAAGACCGTCTGGAAGTGCTCACCATTGCCGAGATGCTGGGCGAAGTGATACGCCGCGTCCACGAAGGCCGCAGCGTCGGCGCGATGTTCAACGAATAGGG
>WGAK01000268.1 GCA_015494815.1 Anaerolineales bacterium
ATACAACACGCTAATATCTCCGTGCTATACTGACGATGACCGCGTGCCCAATGAGCCTGCGCTGGTTCCTCGTGGTGGAGGCAAGCATGTTCCCGCTTCGTGACACGATTCGTTCACGCACCTTCCCGGTGGTCACCTGGAGCATCATCGCGTTGAATGTGGCGGTGTTCCTGCTGGAGGCCTCGCTGCCGCCCGCGCTGCTGGAGCGGTTCATTGCCCTGTGGGGCTTCGTGCCGGCACGGCTGTTCGGCGGCCATGTGCTCTGGGGCCTGACGACCTTGTTCACCAGCATGTTCTTGCACGGGGGTTGGTTTCACCTACTGAGCAACATGTGGGCGCTGTACATCTTCGGCGACAATGTGGAAGACCGCATGGGTTCAGGCCGCTATCTGGTCTTCTACCTGCTCAGCGGCGTGGCCGCGGCCTTGCTGCAGGCCTTCGTGGAACCTGCCAGCCAGGTGCCCATGGTGGGCGCCAGCGGTGCGATTTCGGGCGTACTGGGGGCCTACTTCCTCTTCTACCCCCACGCCCGGGTCATCACCTGGATTCCGCTGTTCCTGTTCTTCGGCTATTATGTGGACATCCCCGCGGTGTTGTACTTGGGGCTGTGGTTCTTCTCGCAGTTCTATTCGGGCCTGTTCGCGCTGGTCACGCCGCACGGCCTGCAGGCGGGCGGTGTGGCCTGGTGGGCGCACATCGGCGGCTTCTTGTTCGGCGTGCTGTTTGCGCGCGCCTTTGCACCGCCCGACCGACACCCGCGCTGGTACGCGGACGAATACTGGCCCTGGTAACCCCTGCCTGGAGGTGCACCCATGTCTTTCATGGACCTGTTCTGGCTGCTGTTCCTGGTTTCATCGCTGCAACCCATCTTGCGCCAGCGCCTGCTGGAGACGGCCCGCTTCCGCCTCATCCGCCAACTGGAGCACAAGCGCAAGAGCCGGGTCATTTTGATGATTCATCGCCAGGAAACCATCTCGTTTTTCGGCATTCCCCTGGCCCGATATATTGACATCCACGATTCGGAAGAAATTTTGCGGGCCATCAAGTTGACCGACGACGATGTGCCCATCGACTTGATTTTGCACACGCCGGGGGGCCTGGTGCTGGCCGCGGGGCAGATTGCCCATGCCCTCAAACGGCACCCGGCCAAGGTAACGGTGTTCGTGCCTCACTACGCCATGTCGGGCGGCACCCTCATCGCACTGGCCGCGGACGAAATCGTGATGGACGAAAACGCGGTGTTGGGGCCGGTGGACCCGCAACTGGGGCAATATCCGGCCGCGTCGGTGCTGAGCGTGCTGGAGCGCAAAGAGGCCAAGGACATGGACGACCAGACCCTCATCCTGGCCGATGTCAGCCGCAAGGCCATCCAGCAGGTGGAAACCTTCGTGGCCGGCCTGCTGGAAGACAAGATGGACCCCGAGCAGGCCCGCGCGGTGGCGCACAAACTGGCCACCGGCACCTGGACCCACGACTACCCCATTTTCGTGGACGAGGCCCGGTCGTTGGGGCTGAAGGTGTCTACCGAGATGCCGCGTGAGGTCTATCAGTTGATGGCCTTGTATCCGCAGGCCACGCAGCGGCGGCCCTCGGTGCAGTACATCCCCTCGCCGTATGGCGACGGCGGCGTGAACGGCCACAACACCCACGCGCTGCAGCGGGTGCTACGGGGGCTGGCCGGGCCGCGCTTCTGAAGCCGCGCGGCACCGATACCGCAAACACAAGGCCCTGCCGGGCAAGGGGCAGGGCCTTTCACTTTGGGGAAGGAGGGGAGGAGAGGCTAATCCACATTCATGGCCAGGGCCTTGTTGACATCCACCTTGGAGGCCGTGCAACGGCACAGAATGCCGCCCAGCGCGTCGCGCGGCCCCCCGTAGGGGTGAGCGCGGCTCGGTCGCCCGCGGCGTCGCCCACGATGTCCCCGGGTGCACCGCTGGGCACCCCTCCCCGTCCATCCGCAAATCCGCCCATTCGTATATCCGTTCCCCCACTGCTGCCACGCTGCTGCTTCGGGCGGTCGCGATTTTGGGTATACTACCCATAAACCACGCTCACGCCCCCCTTGGAGGATGCGCCCATGACGACACGCCCTTTGGCCCTCGTCCTCTCGCTGCCGGTGCTCCTGCTGGCCGCTTGCGCCGCGCCGCCCGTCCAATCATCCCCCACGGCTCGGGCCACCCCCACGCGGCGGCCCACGAGCAGGCCGCCTACGCCCACCATCACGGCCACCGCCGTGGGGATGCCCACGCCCACGCCATTGCCCCCGGGCCTGCGGGAATGGCTGCCGCGGTTGCAGGCCGAGTGGGGCGTCGGGGCCACGTTTGCCCCGGCCACTCCGAGCGAGGTTGCGCGTCTGGGGGCGGAGGGCCCCCTGTACCGCCTCGAGTTGGAAAATGGAGCCGTATTTTGGGTGAGCGAGCGAGGGGAGATGTATGCGGTGCGTTCGGTGCCGGCGTATTGGCGCTATGAGCGCGGCGAGCGCATCGAAGTTCCGGCCCATGAAGAATTATTGACCTTTGCAAATCTAAAGACACGCATCAAAGCGCCAGGCCAGCATAGGCAAAAAAGGAGCGTTTGAGGCGATGCTGGCCTCGTAGAGCCTGCAGGGCCCGCGTCACCTCGCGCTCCAGATGCGCCACATCCTCCGGCAGAAAGTTGGCCAACTTGCCATATTTGGTGTGGTTCCAAACCATTTCCACCGGGTTCAGGTCGGGAGCGTAGGCCGGCAACCAGACCACCTCCAACCAATGGGCCCCTTTTTCCTGCAACAGGCGTACCGCTTTACGATGGGCGCTATACCGGTCCAAGACCACCACCAAAGGCCGGCGCAGATGGCGATAGACCTGCTCAAGAAAGGCCATCACTTCCGCGCTGCGAATGTTGCGCTCGTGTACCTGAAAGTACAGTCCCAAACGCCGCCGATAGGGGGCCACCGTCAAGGCGGCAATCACCGAAAGCCGGTCGTGCCGGTCCCAACTGTACTGAATGGGGGTTTCGCCTTGGGGTGCCCAGGTTCGCCGTACCACAGGCTGCAACATGAAACCGCTTTCGTCGATCAATACGATGCTCCGCCCCGCTTGGCGGGCTTTTTTTTGACCTGGGGCCAGACTTTCTCCCGCCAATGCCGGATGGCCGCTTCGTCCCGTTCCCGGGCCCGCCGCTCCGGCTTCTGTGCACTCCAGCCCATGCTCCGCAAGACCCTCCACACATGGCTGGGATGGTATTTCACCCCAAAGTGCCGCTCGATGACTACGGCCACGCGCTTCAAGGTCCATAGGTCTGTGGGAAATCCTGCGGCCATAGCCCCTTTGCGCAGGATGGCTGCCAGTTCCTGTTTTTGCGACTCGCTCAACTTGGGCGGCCTTCCTGGATGCGGTTTGGCCTTCAGCGCCGCCATACCGCCCTGCTCCAAGGCCTTTTTCCAGCGGGATACCGACCCGGGCGAAGCCCCCACCAGGCGCGCAACTTCGCGCACCCCTTTCCCGGCTTGCAACATGCGGGCGGCAATGCGCCGCCGTTCTTCCAA
>WGAK01000269.1 GCA_015494815.1 Anaerolineales bacterium
ATCCCCCGCCGCGCGTAACGACGGTCGGTGCCTTCCATTTGGACCACCAGGCGCACGGGGTCGGTGGGCAGGGTGTCCCAATCCCACAAGTCCAGCACATTCCAGGTGAAGACCACCGTGGGCTGGGGCACGGGGTCCTCGCTGCGGAAGAGTTCGACGCGCTCATCGTCGGGGGTTTCGACCCACACCACATAGCGCTCGAATTCGGGCCCCGCGGCCACCAGGCGGATGTCCACCGTGGGCTCGTACAGGGTTTGTCCGTCCGCGGGCGAGACGATGCGCAGGTCGGGCCGGGGGTCGTCGGCCCGGCATTCGCGCTCGGGGTAGAAGTACAGCGGGTGGAAGCCCATCTTCTTGGCCCATTTGCGGCCCTGGGGGTCGTCTTCCAGCCACTTGCGGGCCCAGGGGTCGTCCACCTTGATGGTCAGAAAAGTGTCCACGAAATCGCGGCCGCACACGGGCGAGGGAAAGAGCAACGACCAGGTGTCCAAGGTGACCTCCTGCCACAAGTCCTCGCTGGCGGGCAGGGGGGGCTGGTCCGCGGCGAAGAGTTCCACGCGCGTCTCGGGGCAATAGTCCGAGGGGCGGGTGCCCGAGATGGCGCAGATGACGGCCTCGTCGATGTTCGCGGGCCGCGGGAAGGGGCGCGGGTTGCCGCCGGTCAGGCGTTCCACCGCGGCCCGCATGACCTGGTTCCAGATGGGCGCCGCGCCGGTGAGGCCGCTGGTGTTGAGCATGGGGCTGTTGTCCGCGTTGCCGACCCACACGCCCACGGCCACATCGGGGGTGTAGCCCAGGGTCCAGTTGTCGCGGAAGTCGTTGGTGGTGCCGGTCTTGGCCGCCGCGGGGAAGGGCAGGTTGAGGGGCGAGTTGGGGCCGAACGCGGGGGTGCGGGCCGCGTTGTCGCTCAAGATGTCGGTGATGAGGAACGCGTGCTCGGGCCGAATGACCTGCTCGCCGGCCGGGGGTTCGTAGGCATCCACCACATTGCCTGCGCTGTCTTCGATGCGCAAGATGGCTACGGGCGGCACCCGCCGGCCCAGGTTGGCGTAGACCGCGTAAGCCGCGGTCATCTCCAGCAGCGAGATTTCGCCGCCGCCCAAAGTCAGCGAGAGGCCGTAGTCGGGCCGGGTGAGGCTGGTGATGCCCAGCCGACGGGTGAACGCGATGAGGCCGTCTTCGTAGGGCGTGTTCGGGTCGTCGTAGATGCCCACGAAGGCCAGGGTCTTGACCGCGGGCACATTGTACGAATTGGCCAGTGCGTACCGCACGGTCACCGGGCCGTGGAAGCGGCCGTCGTAGTTCACGGGCTTGTACGGCGGCCGGGGGTCGTTGGGGTCCCCCGAGGGCGGGAACTCCGACGGCACATCCCAAATCAGTGTGGCCGGGGTCCAGCCTTTCTCGAAAGCCGCGGTGTAGGTAAAAGGCTTCATGGTGGAACCCGGCTGGCGCGGGGCCAGGGCCATGTTCACCTGACCGTCAATGCTCTCGTCGTAGAAGTCCACCGACCCCACCAGAGCCAAAATCTCGCCCGTGGAGGGCCGCAAGACCACCACGGCCGCGTTGGTCACATGATGGGCCTCGGCCAGGGCCTGCACCTGCTCCCGGGCTGCGGCCTGGGCCGCGTCTTGCAATTGCGGGTCCAGGGTGGTGTAGACCGTGAAGCCCGAGCGGTACAGGGCCTGCGCGCCGTAGCGTTCCTCCAGCAGTTGCCGCACATACATCACCCAGTGGGGGTAGCGGATGTCGAACGAAGGCCGGGGGAAGTCGTACACCTCCAGTTCGGCCGCGGCCTGCGCGATGTCGTCCGCGGTCACGCAAATGGGGTGCGGCGACACGCTGACCTCGATGCAGCCCTGCTCCTGGCTGACCTCGTACATCAGCGCCAACACCTGGCGGGCCCGGGCCAGGGTGGCCTCGCGGTTGGTGTGAATGTCGTACACCGCGGGGGCCTGGGGCAAACCGGCCAGAAACGCGGCCTGCGAGAGGGTCAACTTGTCCGCGGTGGTGTGGAAATAAGTCTGGGCCGCGGCCTCGACGCCGTAGGCCAGATTGCCGTAATAGACCTCGTTCAGGTAGAGTTCCAAGATTTCGTCTTTGGAATAGCGCCGGGTGATTTCCGCGGCCAGGATGATTTCGCGCAGTTTGCGCTCGTAAGTGCGGGCCGAGCGTTCCTCGGGGGAAAACAACAGCGCGCGGGCCAACTGCTGGGTGATGGTGGACGCGCCCGACACCACCTCGCCCGTGGTGTAATTTTGCCAGAACGCGCGCACAATGGCGATGGGGTCGAAGCCGGGATTCATGTAGAAGTTCTTGTCTTCGGTGGCGATGGTGGCGGCAATCATGTAGGGCGAAATCTCGTTCAGCGGCCGGTAACGCCGTCGCCCCGCCTGGGGGTCCAAAATCTCGTACAGCACCTGGCCGTTGCGGTCCAGGATGCGCGTGGTCTCGAATTGCGACGCGCGGGCGCGTAAATCATCCACCTCGGGCAGGGTCGCCGCGATGCGGGCATATTGGTAGACGCCGTACGCGGCCAGCAATACCCCGGCCAGCAGCACGCCGCCCAAGGCCAGCAGCAGCAAACGCCCCAGGCATCCGCAGCCCCAGCCCCGGCGGGAGGGGGGACCGCCGCGCATGGGCACCGTGGCGGCCGCGTCGGGGCTGGGGCTGCGGATGCCTGGGGCGTTTGCTGCTGCTGGCCTTGGGCGGCGTGCTGCTGGCCGGGGTGTTGC
>WGAK01000270.1 GCA_015494815.1 Anaerolineales bacterium
CCCGCAGCGCACCCGGCGCGGCCTCTGGAGGGGCTGCGCGTGCTCGACCTGGCCCAATATCTGCCCGGCGCTTTGCTCACGCAATGGCTGGTGCAGTTGGGCGCGCGCGTCATCATGGTCGAACGGCCCCAGCGCCGCCACTTCCTGGATTTGCCGCCCGACCACCCCTACTACGCGGCGCTGCGCCGGGGCAAGCGCTCCATCGTGCTGAACCTCAAACAGCCCGCAGACCGGGCCGTGGCCTATGACCTGGTGCAGTGGGCCGATGTGCTGGTGGAAGGCTTCCGCCCCGGCGTGATGGAGCGCCTGGGCCTGGGCCCCGACGAGGCCCGCGGCCGTAATCCCCGCCTGGTGTATGTGCGCGTCAGCGGCTTCGGCCAGACCGGCCCCGACCGGGAACGCCCCGGCCATGACCACACCTACACCGCCCTGGCCGGGCTGCTGGCCCCCTTTGGCGAGACGCCCACCCTGCCGCCCGTGCAAATCGCGGATGTGGGCGGCGGCACGCTGCCGGGCCTGGTCGCGCTGCTGGCCGCGCTCTGGCGTCGGGAGCGCACGGGCCGGGGCGCGTGTGTGGACATTGCGCTGCTGGACGGCGCGCTGGCCTGGACCTACTTCCTGCTGCCCATGCACCGCCAAACCCCCGCGGACCGCCGCTGGCTGGATGTCTTTTTGGGTCGGGTGCCGGCCTACGGCCTGTACGAAACCCAGGACCGCCGCTGGATTGCCTTAGCCGCGCTGGAGCCGCACTTCTGGGACGCGTTTTGCCGGGCCGTGGCGCGGCCCCAATGGAGCGAGCGTGCCTTCGACCCCGCGCTGGTGCCCGAAGTGGCCGCGCTCTTCCGCAGCCGGCCCCTGGCCCACTGGCTGGGCCCCGACGGACGCGGCGGCGTGCTGGACCCGCGCCGCATGTCCGTCGCGGCGGTGCGTACCTTGGACGAAGCCCTAAGCGACGCCCACCTGCACGCGCGGGCCATGTTCGCCACAGACGAGCATGGCTATACGCACCCGCGCCTGCCCATGCGCTTCGACGGCCAACGACCTCCCGCGCCGCGGCACGCCCCCCAGCCCGACGAGGACGCGCCGCGCATCCGCGCCTGGCTGCGCGGCGCGTTGTCCGAAGACGCGCTGTTTCAGGAGCCCGCCCCATGAGCACCACCTTGCCTTTGGGCCCGGCCCGCTGGGTCACCTGGCCCGGCCGCGGCGCCCCCGCGCATCTGGCTTCGGCCAACGGCTTCCCGCCCCAGGTGTATGAGCCGCTGCTGGCCAAACTGCACCATCGCCTGGCTCCCTTCGCGCTGCTGCCCTATGCCATGCGTGCGCCCGTGCCCCCGCCGCGGAACATGGAATGGGCGGCCCTGGCCGACGAGATGGCCCAACACTTGCGGGCGCGCGGCGCGCAGGGCCTGGTCGGCCTGGGCCATTCCCTGGGCGGCGTGCTCACCCTCATGGCCGCGGTGCGGCACCCCGGGCTGTTCGCCTATCTGGTGCTGCTGGACCCCGTGTTCCTCGCGCCGTGGGTGCTGGCGGTCATGCGCCTGCTGCGCGTCCTGGGCCGTGAATACCGCTTCCCCCTGGCGCGCAAGGCCCTGCGCCGCCGGCGGGTGTTCACCAGCCGCAGCGAGGCCGCAGCCCACTACCGCTCGCGCGCGTTGTTTCGGGGCTGGCATCCCGACGCCTTCGCGGCCTACATTGCCCACGGCTTGCGGCCCCGCGCCGACGGGCAGGTGGAACTGGCCTACGACCCGGCCTGGGAGGCGGCCATCTTCGCGCGCGTGCCCGTGGATGTGTGGGCCTGGATACGGCGGGCCGCGCGCGCCGGACTGCCCGCGCTGGTGCTCTATGGCGAGCACTCCGACATCTACCGCCCGGCCGTGGTGCGTCGCCTGCAACGCATCTGGCCCCAGGCCCGGCTGGTGCGCATCCCCGGCCACGGGCATTTGTTCCCCATGCAGGCCCCCGAGGCCACGGTTGCGGCCCTCGAGCCCGTTTTGGCATCCCTTCACCCCTCGCCGCGGGTATAATTCTTCATGCTCGTCGCGCGCGAGTCAACCGCGCTTTGCTCGGCCGGACGGAGGTTTTCCCCATGTGGCGTATGTACTTCACCCCCACCACCTTAGAACAGGCTTTGGACCTGCTGCATCGTTACGCGCCCCGGGCCCGCGTCATCGCCGGGGGGACCGATTTGCTGTTGGAACTGGAACGCGGCCAGCGCCCCGATGTGGACGCGCTCATTGACATCACCCGGCTGCCCGAACTGGATGTCATCACCCTGGACGATGACGGCTGGGTGCACATTGGCCCCGCGGTGACGCACAACCAGGTGGTCGCGTCGGACCTGCTGCGGCGCTACGGCTTCCCCCTGGTGCGGGCGTCGTGGGAGGTCGGCTCGCCGGCGTTGCGCAATCGGGCCACGGTGGCGGGCAACCTCATCACCGCGTCGCCGGCCAACGACACCATCACGCCGCTCATGGCCTTGGGCGCGCAGGTCACGCTGCGGTCGGTGCAGGGCGTGCGCACCGTGCCCCTGGCCGAGTTCTACCAGGGCGTGCGGCGCACGGTCATGCGACCCGACGAGATGCTGGTGGACATTGCGTTCCCGGCCTTAGGGCCGCGGCAGCGGGGCACCTTCCGCAAACTGGGCCTGCGCAAGGCCCAGGCCATCGCGGTGGTCAACGTGGCCGCGGTGCTCACCTGGGCCGAGGACGGTGAGACCATCGCGGACGCGGCCATCACCTTGGGCGCGGTGGCGCCCACCATCGTGCACGCCACCGAGGCCGAGGCCTACCTGCGCGGCCGACGCCTGACGCCCGAGACCATCGCGGAGGCCGCGCGCCTGGCCGTGCACAGCGCCCGGCCCATTGACGACATTCGGGGCAGCGCGGCCTACCGCCGCCGCATGGTAGAGGTGTTCACCCGCCGGGTGCTCACCGCGCTGGCCCAGGGCGATGTGTCCCACGAGGTGCCGGCCCACCCGCCGCTGCTGTGGGGACGCGCGGAGCCCCACCCCCACCCGCTGCCCGTCCCGGCCAGCCACCCGCCGGAGGAAATCGTGGCCCGCATCAACGGCCGCGTGCATGTCTTCCGCGATGCCGAGGGCAAGACCCTGCTGGATTTACTGCGCGACCACGCGCTGCTGACGGGCACCAAGGAAGGCTGCGGCGAGGGCGAATGCGGCGCGTGCAC
>WGAK01000271.1 GCA_015494815.1 Anaerolineales bacterium
GTGGGCGGTCACATCTCTGAATGCCGGGGCAGGTCCTTGTGTGGCCGATGTCCGCCAGGGCTCATCGGGACAAAACATCCCACCCAAATCGGGGCACGGGCCCCATGACAACCGGGACTCCCTTTGTCTATCATGAAGCAGTCAGTCTCCGCCCACGGACAAAAGGAGTTTCGGATGTCCAGAAAACACGCCTTCTTCCACTGGCTGAGCATCCTTCTGCTGAGCACCGTCCTGCTTTTGGGCCCCGTCGGGCAGGCGCGGGCCGACTTCAGCATCCTCACGCGCGCCTCTGTGGCCTCCAATGGCACGGAGGCGAACGACATAAGTGATGATGCGAGTGTTTCGGCCGACGGGCGCTTTGTGGCCTTCCGGTCCTACGCCACCAACCTGGTACCCGGTGACACCAACGGATACTCGGACACTTTCGTGCACGACCGCCAGACGGGCGAGACCACCCGGGTCTCCATCGCGTCCGATGGTACCGAGGCGGACGGCCACAGTTATGCCCCAACCATTTCGGGTAACGGGCGCTTCGTGGCTTTCTATTCCTACGCCACCAACCTGGTATCTGGTGACACCAATGGCGTTCTAGACATTTTCGTGCACGACCGCCAGACGGGCGAGACCACCCGGGTCTCTGTTGCCTCCGACGGCACGGAAGGAAACGATACCAGTGATGACCCTACCATCTCGGCAGATGGACGTTTTGTGGCCTTTCGATCTGATGCCTCGAATCTGGTGCCCGGCGACACCAACGGGTTCACAGACATCTTCGTGCACGACCGCCAGACCGGCGAGACCACCCGGGTCTCCATCGCGTCCGATGGCACCGAAGCAAATGGTAGCGGCTCTGCCCCAAACATCTCTGCCAACGGGCGCTTCGTGGCTTTCTACTCCTACGCCACCAATCTGGTACCCGGTGACACCAACAGCGAAACGGACATCTTCGTCCACGACCGTCAGACCGGCGAAACCACCCGGGTCTCTGTTGCCTCCGACGGAACCGAAGCGAACAATCGAAGTGATGACCCCAGCCTCTCGGCCGACGGGCGCTTCGTGGTTTTTCGGTCCCACGCCACCAACCTGGTGCCCGGTGACACCAACGAATACTCAGACATTTTCGTCCACGACCGCCAGACCGGCGAAACAAAGCGCATTTCCATGAATGCGCAAGGGGCGGAAGGGAACGAGGAGAGTGACAGCCCCAGCATCTCGGCCGATGGGCGTGTGGTGGTCTTCCCGTCTGACGCCTCGAATCTGGTGCCCGGTGACACCAATAATCGGGGCGATGTCTTCGTCTACGCCCTGATTCCCAACGCGTTTGCCGATGTCCCCGACGACCATTGGGCTATGGCCTACATCAACCGCCTTTACCTTGCAGGCATCACCGAGGGTTGTGCCTCCAACCCTCTGCAATACTGCCCCCAAGACGAGGTCACCCGCGCCCAAATGGCCGTCTTTCTCCTCAGAGGCATGCATTACCCCGACGCCTACAGCCCCCCCGATGTGGCCCCGTCCTTCCCTGACACCGCCGGCCACTGGGCCGAGGACTGGATTGAGGCCCTGAAGGCCGCCGGCATCACCACCGGCTACCCTGATGGCACCTATCGCCCGAACGACCCCGTCACCCGCGCCCAGATGGCCGTCTTTCTCCTCAGAGCCACCCACGGGCCGGCCTATCAGCCTCCCACGGTGGGTCATTCCAGTTTCAACGATGTCCCCGACGACCACTGGGCGAAAGATTGGATTGAGCAACTGGCCGTAGAGGGCATTGCTACGGGCTATCCCGACGGTGGCTACCATCCCGACCAGACGGTCACCCGAGCCGAGATGGCCGCGCTTCTGGTCAAAGCCTTTGGCTTGCCGTGAACCCTTCCGGCCGACTCGAGGGCGTAAAAACCGGGCCGCGCGTGGTCGCGCGGCCCGGTTTGTGTTTATGCCCGCGTGAGGGGGGAGCCACGCGCGGCGCTCAGGCCGCGTCCGCGTCCAGCGCCTCCAGGGCCTGCACCCACTGGGCCAGCAAGTCGTAGCCCCGCTGCCAAAAGGCCGGGTCGCGCGGGTCAACCCCGGCTTCGGCCAAAATCGCCTCGGGCGCGCGATTGCCACCGGCTTCCAGCAAGCGGAAGTATACGGGTTTGAAGGCCGGGCCCTCTTCTTGATAACGCTGGTACAGCGCCAGCACCAGCAACTGCCCGAACGCGTACGCATACACATAGAAGGGCACCCGGTAGAAGTGCGGAATCATCAGCCATTCCCACGCGAACTCGTCGCTCACCTCCACCGCGTCGCCGAATTGCTCGCGCAGCAGGTCGGCATACCCGGCCGCGATGTCCTCGGCCCGCGCGCCCTGGGGGAAGCGTTCGTGGGCCATGATTTCGAACAACGCGAAGTAGACCTGGCGCATGATGGTGGCGTAGTTGTCGTCCAGGCGTTTGAACAGGATGTCTTGCCGCACCGCAGGGTCGTCTTCGCGCGCCAGCAGGTCGTCCAGCAGCAGCATCTCCGCGAAAGTGGACGCGGTCTCGGCCAGGGGCAGGGGCGCGTGGAAGGTGAACACGCTGTGATGCCCCGCGAGCAACCCGTGGATGGCGTGGCCCAGTTCGTGGGCCATGGTGGCCACATCCTCCAGCCGGCCCTGGTAGTTGAGCAGCACCCAGGGCGTCGCGCCGGGGTAAGGCGTGGCACAGAACGCGCCGCTGCTCTTGCCCGGCTGCACCTGGCTGTGCACATGCTGCCGCTCCAGCACCTGGCGGGCCAGGTCTGCGAAGCGGGGGTCGAACTTGGCAAACGCTTCCAACACCATATGCGCAGCCGTGTCGAAGTCGTAGTGGCGCTCCGACTGGCTTACGGGCGCGTAGATGTCGTAGCGCCGCAACTTGGCCATGCCCAGACGGCGGGCCTTGAGCCGGAAGAAGCGCTGGAAGACCGACGCATTGCGGCGGCTGACCTCCAGCAACGCGTCCACGGCCTCGTCGGGCAGGTGATTGTCCAGGTTGCGGGCCGAGATGGGCCGCGCGTAGCCTCGGGTGAGCACCTTTTCGTTGTACCAGTCCTGGGTCACGGCCTGGTAGATGGGCGCGATGAGGGCCTGGTCGCGGCGATACACCTCGTACAACACCCGATAGGCGCGCTCGCGCAGGTCGGCCCGGGGACTGCGGGCGTAGGTCATCAACTCGCCCCGGGTGAGTTCCTTGACCTCGCCGTCCACCTCCAGGCGGAAAGTGTAGCGGTTGGTAAGGGTGCTGTAGGTGCTCAGCAAGGCCCGAATGCCCGAGACATCCTTCAGGTTGATGATTTTCTCTTCGGCCTCGCTCAGGGTGTAGGGCCGATACAACCGCTGCTTCTCCAGGAAGTAGCGGTACCGGTCGCCCACCGCGTCCAGCAAGCGCCGGGCCGCGTCGTCGTCCAGGTTGCGCCACCACAGGGTGAGGAACAGGGTGCGGTTGCCCAGTTGCGCCATGATTTGGCGCATCTTGCCCAGCATGGCCTGGGCCTGCGGGTCCTGGGTGTTTTCGGAGAAGCGCAAATGGGCGTACGCGCCGATGCGCGCGGCCAGCGTGTGCACTTCTTCCAGTTCTTGCAGCCAGGCCACGAAAGTTTCGGCCGGCAGGTCGGGGCGCAACGCGTCGCGATGCGCCTCAAAGGCCGCGACCTTGGCGTCCAGTTCCTGCAGGGCGGCCTCCCAGGCCTCGGCCGAAGGGAACAGGTCCTCTAAGGACCAGGCGCCGGTGGTGTAAGGGGTCATGGAACGCTACCTCCCGTGGTTGCATGGGATGGAATGAGGATGAGTCTCGCCGCGGCCCGCGGCATCGGCGGGATGCGGTGGGTGTCACCGCGACGCGGCGTCGGAGGTGGTCGAACCCTCGGCGTTGGCTTCGTCGCGCGCCTGACGGAAGTCTACGAAACGATAGCCCACGCCGTGCTCGGTGAGGATGTACTTGGGATGCGAGGGGTCCTCTTCAATCTTCTGCCGCAGATAGTTGATGTACAGCCGCACATAGTGGTGCTCGTCGCGATATTCGTAGCCCCACACTTTGCGCAGCAGTTGCTCGTAAGTCAACACCCAGCCCGCGTTCTTGACCAGATGATACAGCAGGCGATACTCCGTGGGCCGCAATTTGATGGGCTTGCCATCCACCCACACCTGACGGCGGGCGAAGTCAATCTTCAGGCGCTGGTCAACTTCCACCACATCCCCCATGTGGCCCCGCACGGCCTCATAGCGACGCAGCACGGCCCGAATGCGGCTGACCAGTTCGCGCGGGCTGAAGGGCTTGGTAATGTAGTCGTCCGCGCCCAATTCCAGGCCCCGCACGATGTCTTCCTCTTCGCCCTTGGCGGTGACCATGATGACGGGCACATCGCTGACCTCACGGATGAGGCGCAAGACCTCGAAGCCATCCATGTCGGGCAGCATGACATCCAGCAGCACCAGGTCGGGCAGGTCTTCGCGCACCCGCTTGAGCGCCTCGGTGCCGTCGTACGCGGCCAACACCTCGAAGCCGTCGTGCTCCAAATTCAGGCGAATGAAGTGCACGATGCGCTTTTCGTCGTCCACCACCAAAATCTTGTAGCGTTTCTTGCGCGATTCCGGCATAGGATGTGCTCCTGGCTCAGTCCCGGATGAAGCCCAGCAGTTCCTCTTCTTCGCTGGGGAGCACCTCGATGATGGTGACGCGCGCCAGGGGGATGATGACCTTGGTCACATCGGCCTCGAGGTAGTGGACATCTTTGCCCGATTTGCGGCGGGGGTTCTCGACGATGAGGATGGTGTCTTGGGGGCCGGGCAGTTTTTCGATTTCGCCCATGATGGACTCTTCGTTGGGGATGTGAATCAACACCGTGATGGCGCTCATGACGCGTCATCCTCCGTAGCGTCGCGGGAACCGGGGGTGGGCAGCACAATCTGCACTTCCAGGTCGGCCCAGCGCACCCAATCGCCGTCGTGGAGCCGCTTGGGTTCGTGGGGGGTTAAACGCCGGCCGTTGACCCAGGTACCGTTGGTGGAATCAAGGTCCACGATGTACAGGCCCCCGTGCCGCCACTCCAGGCGGGCATGGCGTCGCGAGACATGCCGCGCGCCCCAGGCCTGGGCGTCCAGGTCGGGCTGCGTGTCCGACGACGGGCGCCCGACGAGCCAGGGGCCCGTCCCGGTGAGGCTGACCTCGACGCCGTTGGGCAGTCGCAGGCGCACGCGCTCGGTGGTGGAACCCGCGCCCGCGGTCTGGCCGGTGGCGGGCTCATCGGCCGCGCGGCTGACCTCTTTCCACACAGGATACCCGCAGCGTCGGCAGAAAAGCGCGCCGGCCATTTCGCGATGTTTGCACGCAGGGCACACAATGGGCATGATGCTCTCCCCTATGCTCCACTGCCGCGCGGGCGATATTTCTTGCGCGCTTCGTACACATTGGCAGGCAACATCAGCATCCGCGTGCCGAATTCCAGCGCCTTTTCCACCTCCGGGTCCAGGCGTTGCTCCTGGGCCAGGGTGGTGGCGTGTTGTTGAATATGCCGGGCCATGCGATTCAGACCCCGCCGGGCCAGGCTTTGCGCCAGGTGCGAGAACATTTCCTGGGCTTCTTCGATGCGGCCGTCGCGCCAGGCCGTGCGCCCGGCCATTTGCAGGCGATACCAGGTCAGCCGTTCCACCGCGTGCCGCACCACCGTAGGGGGCGGTTGCAAGGGGGCTTCTTCCACATGCACTTCCAACCGGAAGGGGTCGGTATGAACCGCGCCCCGGAAAGGCAGGAATTCCAGCCGCCCCTCCAGCACCTTCCACCGGGCGCCGGGCATGGCCCGATACAGGGGCGGCAGTTCCAGTTCGGCCAGCACCAGCCAGCGCTCCTGGGGCCCGACCGTGCCCATAGGGATGGGGGTCTCCAGGCCCAGATGCGCGACCTCAGGGCTCATGCGATACAGCGCGTGCAGCCGCACGCCGGGGGTCAGGTCGAGGTGCAGGTAGAGTTGACGCACCCGGGCGTGATGATAGCGGCGCAGGTGGTCGCGCACCACGGCGCGCGCCCCTTCCAGGTTCTCCAAGAAGTGGGTGGTGCCGCCGGTGATGCCCGTCAACCGGTCCAGGAAGGCCTCGTTCCAGGCCTTGCCCATGCCGAAGGCGTCGCAAATCACTCCCTGCCGGGCCCACTGGCGGGCCAGGCGCAGGGCCGCGCCTTCGTCGCCATAAGTGCGGCCGTCGGTGAAAATCCAGACCAGGGTGTGCCCCTGTCCGCGGCGGCGGGTCTTGCCCAGGGAGGCGTCCACCGTGCGCAGCGCGTGCGCGATTTCGGTGGCACCGCGCGGCTTGAGTTGCTCCAGCGCGTGCATGAAGATGGCCCGCTTGTGCACCGGCGTGGGCCGCAAGAGCAATTCCGCCCGGTCGTCGAAGGCCACCAGCCCCAGGCGGTCGGTGGGGCGCAACTGGGCCACGACATCACGCACCACGCTTTTGAGCAGGCTGATTTTGCCGTCCCGCAGCATGGAGGACGAACGGTCCAGCAGCAGCCACAGTTCCAGGGGCCGGGGCTGCCGGGGCGGGCTCCACGGCGGGCGAATCATCAGGAAGGCGTACCACAATTGGGGTTCGTCTAAGGGATTCACCAGCGCGTAACTCACCCGCACGCGCAGCAAGGGCGCGCGGCCGGCCACGGGCGCGGTGCCGCCCATCTCTTGGGTTTCGCTGCTTTGGTCCAGGGTTTGGTCGTAGGCCTGCCGCTTCTCGGGGTTGGACAGCACCTCGTAGGCCTGCCGGATGAGCAAGAAGTGTTCGCGCGCTTCGGGCGAGGGGTTGATGTCGGGATGCCAGCGGCGTACGGCCTCGCGGTAGGCGGCGCGAATCTCCTCGGGTGAGGCGGTGCGCGCCACTCCCAAGATATCGTAGTAATTGACCGAGTCGAACGCGAACCCTTGTGATGCCACGCCCTTCGCTCCTTGGGGCCCCGGCTTACGGTGAAGCGGACATGCGCTTGGTGGGGCGATAAGCCACGACCAGCACCGAGATGTTGTCCGGCCCGCCGGCATCGTTGGCCATGCGCACCAGCCGCTGGGCCGCCGCGGATGGCCCTGGGGCCCAGGCCAGGACTTCCTGAATGGCCGCGTCGTCCACCACATCCCACAAGCCGTCGCTGCACAACAGCAACACCATACCCGGCGCCCAGCGTTCCATGGTGATGTCGGCTTCAAACGAGGCGTCGTTCCCCTGGCCTAAGGATTTGTACAGCACATTGCGATGCGGGTGCCGCGCGGCTTCTTCGGGGGTCAGTTCCCCCATGGCCTGCAACCGATGCACCCAGGTGTGGTCTTCGGTCAGCAGGCGCAATTCCTGGGTGAGGGGGTTGTACAGATAGGCCCGACTGTCGCCGATGTGGGTGATGAACAACCGTTGGTCCAGCGCCAGCACCGCGGTCAAGGTGGTGCCGCCGCCGGGGGCCTCTTCGATGACCTTGTCTTGCGCCTGGGCCACCGCGTAGTGCAATACGGGATAAATCTCGGTGGGCGGTGTGCTGTCCACGCTCCAATGCAGGTGGGCCAGCAAATGGTTCCACACATGGCGGGTAAAGGCCGCGATGGCGGCCTTGCTGGCGATTTCGCCGTGCAGGTGCCCGCCCATGCCGTCCGCGACCACGAACAAGCCCAGGGCCCGGCTGCGATAGGTGCCGGTGGCCACCACCGTATGGGCCGCGTAGAGCGCGTCTTCGTTGTGTTCGCGTTGCAAGCCCACCGACTGGGCCGCGCCCACCCACAATTGCGGCGGAAAACCCAGGGCTTCGTTGGGCCACGGCGCCGATGCGCTCGCGTTGTTCGGACGCGCCCGGACCGCCTTCGCGCCCGAAGGCGACACCCGAGGGGCGGAATTCGTCGTCTGGGGCGGTGTAGGCTCGAGTAACCGCAAGGTGCGTTGGAGGGCTTTTTGAGCCTGGTCGAAGATTTTTTTCATAATGCCCTCTTTATACCCATTCCCACGCCTTATGTCAACGGTAGGGCGTACAAACGACCGTCGAACGCGCCAATGTAAAGCAACGAGCCCTGGGTATTACGCACGGGGGTACCTGTGATGGCGCCACCGGTGCGAAACTTCCAGCGCACCTGGCCGTTTTGGCGCTGCAGGCTGTACACGAACTGGTCGGTGGCGCCGAAGTACACCGCCTGGCCGTGCACGAGCGCGCCGCCGTTGACCTGATGGCCGGTGCGGAACTCCCACGCCACTTTGAAGCGCCGGGTGCGCAGCGCGTAGAAGATGCCGTTGGCCGCGCCCACATAGACGACGCCTTCGGTGACCACAGGCCAGGCGATGGAGGGGCGGCCGAAGCGGTAAGTCTGCAAAACCCAACCGGTCTCCAGGTCTACGGCGTAGAGATGGCCGTCCACCGAGGTGAAGTACACCGCGCCTTCGGCCGTGGCAGGACGGCAGTAAATGCTGCGCCGGGCGCGCACGCGCCACTTCTCTTTGCCGTCCATGCCCACGGCGTAGAAGTCGCCGTCTTCAGAGCCAAACAGCACCCGCGCGCCCGCCACGATGGGCGAAGAGCGCACCGGCGCGCCCGCGGCAAACCGCCACATGACCTGCCCGCGGTCGGCCCGAATGGCGTACAGGTAGCCATCGTCGGAGCCCACGAACAGCATGCGCTCTGCCAGCCACGGCGATGAGTTCACCGCCCCGCCGGTGGAGATTTTCCAGACCAGGGTGGCATCGCGCAGACGCACGGCGTAGATGTGCCCATCTTGCGAGCCAAAGAACACCAGTCGGCCGTCCGAGGCGGGCTGGCTCACCACACCGCCTTGAGTGGGGAACTTCCAGCGCAGGGTGCCTTTCTGCGCGTCCAAGGCATACACATTGTGGTCGTAGGAGCCTATCAGCACCACCTTGCCCACCACGCGCGCACTGCTGCGAATTTCGTCCTCGGTCTCGAAAACCCAGACCGGACGCACCGTATCGGCTGGCGCGGCTGCCGGCGAGGGGCCTGGGCCCATCAGCCGAGTCGCATCTCCCGGCGACGGAGACATGTGGCGGGTGGCTTCGGGGTCGCCCGGCGGCATGACCTGGGTGGCTTCGGACCAGGTCTGGGTGGCCGTGTCTGCGTCGGGTACGACCTGGGTGGCATCGCCCCCCCAGGTGATGTCCTCGATGTCCATCGCCAGGGTCTCTCCCCAGGCGGCCGTACCCTCGGCCGAGGGTGGCGCGGGCGTCGGGCCCGCCGCGGTAGCCGCGGATGTCGCTTGCTCCTCGCCGGCCGGGGGGTTCTTCCAATGCTGTAAAAAGGCCTCCAGTGCGGCCTTCATCTCCTGGGCGCTCTGGAAGCGGTCCTCGGGTTTGTAGGCCAGGGCCTTGTACACGATGCGTTCCAGTTCCGGCGGCACCTGGGGGTTGTATTGGCGAATGGGGCGCTCGTGAAACGAGAACGGCGGCTCTTTGCGCGGGTCGTGTTTGGTGAGCACATGGTGCAGGGTGGCGCCTAAGGCATAGATGTCCACCAGCGGCGACAAAGCCCCTCGATACTGCTCCGGCGGCGCATACCCTTCGGTGCCAATCATGGTGCCTTTGTGGCTGGGCATAAAGATGCGCGCGATGCCGAAGTCAATCAGTTTGACCTGGTCCTGGGGGGTAATCATCACATTGGAGGGCTTGACATCCCGGAAGATAATGGGGCGCTGGCTGTGGGTGTGCAAATAATGCAGCACATCGGCCAGCGCGATGGCCCATTGCACCACCTTGTCCACAGGCAGGTAGTCGGGCGAAGTGCGCACCAGGTGTTCCAGGGTGTGCCCGCGGATATATTCCAGCACCAAATACGCGCGGTCGCCCTCCGAGAAGTAGTCATACACCGCGGGAATGGCCGGATGCGACAACTGGGCCAGCAAGTGGGCTTCCCGCTCGAACGCGCGCAGCACATGCTCTTTGAGCCGCGGGTTGGCGATGGTCATCTCTTTGACCGCGACCAGGCGCTCGATGCGCGGAAAGTGCAGGTCGCGCGCCAGATAGACGGTGCTCATACCGCCGGCTCCCAACACCCGGCGGATTTCGTAACGGTTGAGCAACCGAGTACCCGAGGCCAGGGTCGGCCGTCGGTTCATCTTGGGGGCCGAGGGCGGTTTCGCGGCGCTCAGCGGGGCCTCCTTGTCGTGGGGCAGATGTGTACAGGCCACAAAGTGTTTCCAGGCTCACGGGGCGGCGATGACGCGCGAAGCGTACCCCCTGGCGTCCTGGTGACACGATGTTGGGCCTGAGCGGGCGTGGTCTTTATTATACTCCGTTTTGGCGAGCGAGCAGGAGGCGGCGCGCTCCGGGGGCTTATAACCCTCCGGCCGGGGGGTGGACGCGGCGCAACAGGACCAAAAAGAACAATCCCCCCATCAGTGCGGTGACCACGCCTACGGGCAGGGTCTGCGGACGCAGCGCCACGCGAGCCACCCAGTCGAAGGTCAACAGGGCCGCGCCGCCGCCCAGCGCGGCCAGGGGCAGCAGGTGGCGGTAGTCGCCCCCCCACAGCAGACGCACGCCGTGGGGCACCATGAGCCCCACGAAACCGATGACCCCCCCAAAGGCCACCGCGGCCGCGGTGCTCAGCGAGGCCGCGGCCAGAATGAAGGCTTTGGTGGCTTCCACGGGCAGGCCCAGGGTGTGGGCCTGCTCGTCACCGAATTGCAGCACATTGAGCGCGTGTCCGGTGGTGAGCAGCGCGGCCATGCCCACCAGCCAGTAGGGCAGCATGGCCAGCACGGGCTTCCAGCCCAGCAGGGGCGCGCCGCCCAGCAAATAGGCCAGCGCCCGCCGCAGTTCCCCCGTGGAGCGCAGCATGAGGAAGGACATGGCCGCGGACGCCACCGACGAAACCGCGACCCCGGCCAGGATGAGCGCCGCGCTGGAGGTTTCGCCGTGCCGGCGGGCCAGCGCGTAGACCAGCGCCACGGTGAGCAGGGCCGCAGCGAACGCGGCCGCCGGGACCCGGTACATGCCCCCCACCGTGGCCGGCCAGCGCCAACTGAGCGCGGCCACCGCGCCCAGACCCGCGCCCGAGGCTACGCCCAGCAGGTAGGGGTCGGCCAGGGGATTGCGGAACAGCCCCTGATAGGCCGCGCCGCTGGCCCCCAACGCCATCCCCACCAGCGCGACCAGCGCGGCATGGGGCAAACGCACCACCAACACGATGGTGCGTATGGCCTCCGACACGGGGGGCGCGGGCCACCCCAGCCCGGCTTCCAACAGCAGCCGGGCCACCACTGCGGGCGGGATGGACACCGCGCCCCAGGTGATGTTCCATAGGAACGCTGCGGCCAGCAGCACGCCGTGCCCGGCCAGCAGCGTTCCCAGGCGCAGGCGCGCGTTCATTCGGTGGGGCACACCAGACTCACCGCGTCGGCCGCGGGTTGCAGCATCTCTTGCGCGCAGAAGATGTCGGGATGGAACAGCACGGCCAGGGTCTCCAGTCCCTGCACCATGCGGGGGCCGGGCACGCTGAGCAGGTAGGGGTCGAAGGGATACACCCGGCCTTCCTGCACGGCCCGCAGGGTGCTCCAGCCTTCCCGCTGGGCTACCGTTTCGGGCGTCACGCCATAGGGCGCGTCGGCCAGCACGATGATGTCGGGGTTGATGGCCAGCAGGGCCTCGAGGCTCATTTGCGCCCATTCGCCCTCCAGGCCGGCCCCCGCGTTGCGTCCACCGGCCAGGGTGATGACCGTGTCGAGAAAGGTCCCCGGGCCCGAGGTCCAGGGCGCGGCCGGGTCCGAGGCGTCCAACTCATAGAACACCACCGGCCGCTTGTCTTCGGGGATGTCGCGCGTCAACGCGGTAACCGCATCTACCCGGCTTTGCAGCCCGGCGATGAGGTCCTCGGCTTCGGCCTCGTGTCCCGTCAGTTGGGCCAGCACCCGCAGGTTGCGATACAGACCGTCGAAATCCTTGGGGTTGGCCAGCCAGAACACCGTCAGGCCCGCGTCCTGCATCTGCTGCACCTGCTCGGGCGCGATGATTTCCGCGGCGATGACCAGGTCGGGCTCCAGGGCCAGAATGTTCTCCAGGGGCACCTCTTGCCACAGGCTGCCGATGTCGGGCAGCGCGGCGGCCTCGGGCGGATAGGTGGAGTTGCTGTCCCGGCCCACCACCTGGTCCCCGGCGCCGATGGCGAACAGGCTTTCGGTGATGGACGGTGCCAGCGAGACGATGCGCTGCGGGTAGGTGGGCAGCACCACGGTGTTCCCCAGGTCGTCGGTCATTTCAATGGCCGGGGCGGCCTGGTCCGTGGGCACCTCGGTGGGCGTTTCGG
>WGAK01000272.1 GCA_015494815.1 Anaerolineales bacterium
GTGCGGGGCGCGCTGGCCGTCTCGCCCCAAGGGCAGCAGTGGCATGTGCCCGCGGTTCCCGCGCCGACGGTGGTGGACGCGGTGGGCGCGGGGGACAACTTCGACGCCGGTTTTCTCTACGGCTATCTGCACGGCTGGCCCTTAGCGCGCAGCCTGCGCCTGGCCGCTGCATGTGGCGCGCTTTCGCTGCGCGGGCCGGGCGGCACCGGGGCTCAGCCTACCTTAGAGGAGGCCTTGACCTATGTGGCTGCGTGACCTGCTGGCGGCCCACAAAGCAGGTCAACCCGTGGGCACGCCCTCCCTGTGCACCGCGCATCCCGAGGTGCTGCGCATCGCGTTGCGCTACGCCGCCGCCCGTGGGCTCCCCTTGCTCATCGAGTCCACCAGCAATCAGGTGAACCAGTACGGCGGCTACACGGGCCTGAAACCGCGGGATTTCGTGGCCTTTTTGCACCGCATGGCCCAAGAGGAGGGGTTCCCCCAGGAGCGCTTGGTGCTGGGTGGCGACCACCTGGGCCCTCATGTGTGGCGTGACCGCCCGGCCGAAGCGGCCATGCGCGAGGCCGAGGCCCTGGTGCGGGCCTATGTGGAGGCCGGCTATCGTAAAATTCACCTGGATTGCAGCATGGCCCTGGGCGGCGACCCGCCGGTGCCCGCCCCCGAGGTGGTGGCCGAACGCACTGCACGGCTGGCCGCGATGGCCGAGGCCGCGCATCAGGCCGTGGGCGGCCCGCCGCCGGTGTATGTGGTGGGCACCGAGGTGCCGTCCCCCGGCGGCGCGCAGGAGCACGAGGACACGGTGCCGCCCACGCGGGTGGAAGACGCCCGCCGCACCCTGGAACTCATGCGCGCGGCCTTCCGGCGCCGTGGACTGGACGCGGCCTGGGAGCGGGTGGTGGCCCTGGTGGTGCAGCCCGGCGTGGAGTTCGGCGACGACTTCGTCGTCCCCTATCGGCCCGCAGCCGCGCGCGGCCTGGCGCGGCTCATCGAAGCCTGGCCCTTGGTGTACGAGGCCCACTCCACCGACTACCAGACGCGGGCCGCGCTGCGGCACCTGGTGCGCGACCACTTCGCCATCCTCAAGGTGGGCCCGGCCCTGACCTTCGCCTACCGCGAGGCGCTCTTCGGCCTGGCGGCCATCGAGCGCCATCTGGTGCCGCCCGAGGCGCGTGCCTACCTGGTGGAGGTGGTGGACGAAGAAATGCTGGCCGACCCCCGCCATTGGGCTCGCTATTATCATGGCACGCCCCGCGAGCAAGCCTGGAAACGGCGGTATAGTTTTAGCGACCGGATACGGTATTATTGGCCGCGACCGCGGGTGCAGGCCGCGCGGCAACGGCTGCTGGCCAACCTGGAGGCGGTCGCCCTGCCCCTGCCGCTGCTGGGCCAGTACCTGCCCCGGCAGTATGACGCGGTGCAGGCCGGGCGGTTGGAGCCTCGCCCGCGGGCTTTGCTGGCCCATGCGGTGCAGCGGGTGTTGGACGATTACATGGCGGCCGGCGGTCTGTTGGACACGGCCCCCACCCTGGCAGGAGGAACGGCATGAGGGAACCCCGGTCATCGTGGCCCGCGACCGCCGCGGGCCCGCGGCTCTCGGGCGAGGAGCGCCGCGAGCACATCGTGCAGTGGGTCCAGCGGCAGGGCCGCATCACCGTGGCGGAGATTTGCCGGCGTTTTGGCGTGAGCGAGGCCACGGCCCGCCGCGACCTGGAGGCCCTGGCCGAGGCCGGACGCATCCAGCGGGTGCGGGGCGGCGCCATCCCCGTGCGCACCGCGTTGCCCGAGCCGCCGTTGCTGGTGCGTATGCACACGCATCAGGACCTTAAGCAGCGCATCGGCCGGGCCGCGGCCGGTTTGGTGCGCCCCGGCGAAAGCGTGTTCATCGGCTCCGGCACCACCGCGCTGGAGGTGGCCCGGCATCTGGTGGGCGTGCCCGGCGTCACGGTCATCACCAACTCCCTGCCCGTGCTCAACCTGCTGGCCGCAGAGAAGAACATCACCGTCATCGGCCTGGGCGGCATGTTGCGCCCCGAGGAACTCTCCTTCATCGGCTCCATCACCGAGCGGGCCCTGGCCGAGGTGCGCGCGGAAAAGGTGTTCATCGGCATCCGGGGCATCAGTCTGGAGCACGGCCTGACCAACGAATACCTGCCCGAAGTGCTGGCCGACCGGGCCATTCTGAAAGTGGGCCGGCAGGTGGTCGTGGTGGCCGACCACACCAAACTGGGCGTGGTCGCGCCGGTGTTCGTCGCCCCCCTGGAGGCCGTGCACACGGTGGTGACGGACGTGGACGCACCGTCCGAGTTCGTCGAGGCCTTGCGCGAGCGGGGGATGCAGGTGGTGCTGGCGTGAGCCAGGGCGCGGGTGCGCGTGGGGGCGCCTAAACAACATCCAAGGGATGCTATAATGGGGCCGCGGCAGCGGCCCCTGACGCGTCGTCATGTGGCCGCGGATGTCGCGTTTGTGGAATTCGACTGCCCGCGCACCTGGCGCGGGTCTTGCATCCAGGAGGCCGGTGTGGCCCGCGTGTTTCGGACCCAAACGCTGGCTCAGCAGCGGCGGCGTTTGTTGCAAATGGTAGCCCAAACCTTGCGCGCCCTGGCCGCCCATACCGGCCTGGACGCGGAAGCGCGCGACATGGTCGCGTTTCTCATCCTGACCCTGCGTCAGGTCATGGAAACCGTGGACACCGCGGCCTCGGCCTGGGAGAAGCGGGACTACTGGCTCAAGGCCGACCAGTTTCGCCGGGACTGGGACTGGGCCCGGCGGCTGGCGCGGGCCCTGGACGCCGCGTTGCAGGCCGAAGATTGGACGGCCATCACGCAGGCCGCGGCCGAGTTGGCGGGCCGGGTGGCCCAGGTGCGGTTGCCCCGCCGACCGCGCTGGGGCGCGGCCCCGTGGCGCGGCGCGTGGGAGGCGTGGCGCGCGGCCCGCGCCGATGCCGACGATTTCCCCTAACCGCTGGCGTGCCCGGCGGCATCTTCGTTGGGGTAGGAGCGCGTATGAACCGTGAATGGCATCGCTTGACCGTGGAGCAAGTGGCCCAAACGTTGGGGGTGAATCTGCAACAGGGCCTGTCGGAGGACGAAGCCCGACGCCGTTTGGCCGAATATGGCCCCAATCGACTCGAGGAACGGGCTGCAGCCCGGCCGTGGCAAATTTTCCTCGAACAATTCAAAGACGCGATGGTCATCCTGCTGCTGATTGCAGCAGGCATTTCGTTTTTCATCGGCGACGCCAAAGAGACCGTGGCCATCGTGGTCATCGTCATCCTCAACGCCATCCTGGGCTTTACGCAGGAATATCGCGCCGAGCAGGCCATGGCCGCGCTCAAGCGCCTGGCCACGCCCACGGTCAAGGTGCTGCGTGCGGGCGAGGTGCGCACCCTGGCGGCCACCGAGGTGGTGCCCGGCGATGTGGTGCTGCTCGAAGCCGGCAGCGCGGTGCCCGCGGACGGCCGGGTGGTCGAGAGCGTCAACTTGCGGGTGCAAGAGGCCGCGCTCACGGGCGAATCGGAGCCGGTGGAAAAAGTCACCGCGGCCCTGGATGTGCCCAATTTGCCCCTGGGCGACCGCCGCAACATGGTCTACATGGGCACCCTGGTGACCTACGGCCGCGGCAAGGCCGTGATTGTGGCCACGGGCATGCGCACCGAGTTGGGCCGCATCGCGACCATGATTCAGAGCGTGACGCGCGAGCCCACGCCTTTGCAGCGTCGCCTGGCGGGCCTCAGCCGCAGCCTGGCCTGGGCCGCCCTGGCCATCGTGGCCATTGTCTTTGCGTTGGGGTTGCTGCGCGGCGAGGATGTGCGGGTGATGTTCCTCACGGCCATCAGCATGGCCGTGGCCGCGGTGCCCGAGGGCCTGCCCGCGGTGGTCACCATTGCCCTGGCCCTGGGCGCGCAGCGCATGTTGCGCCGCCACGCGCTCATCCGCAAACTGCCCGCGGTGGAGACCCTGGGCTCGGTGACCACCATCTGCTCCGACAAGACCGGCACCTTGACCGAGAACCGCATGCAGGTGGCGGTGCTCGACTTGGCCGGCCGCACCTTGAGCCTGACGGCCTTGCGTCCCCGGCGGGGCGGTGCCAGCGCCTTGCCCGA
>WGAK01000273.1 GCA_015494815.1 Anaerolineales bacterium
GGCCGAGCCTGCCGCCGCCGCCGAACCCGCGGCCGAGGCCGAACCGAAGGCTGCGGACACCGGTTGGTTGCCGCCGTGGTTGAGCGCGGAGACGGCCGGTCTGAACGAAGACGCCCAGGTGCCCGCGGAGTGGAGCGCGGAGCCCGAGGCAGCCGCCGAAGAGACGGCCGCCCAGCCTTCCTTCGCCGAGGCCGCCAGCCGCACGACCCTGCAAACCGGCGAATTGGCCCTCTCGGATGACGAACTCGAGCATTTGTTGGGCGAGGCCGCGCCCGAAGCGCCAGAAGAAGAGGCCGAGCCCCTGCCCGAAGCGGCCCCCGAGCCCCGCGCGGCCGACGAAGAGCCGCCCCCTGAGCGCGGCCAGGTGCCCGAGTGGCTGCGGCGGGCCGCACCCGTGATGGAAGAGCCGCGCGCACCCTCGCTGGTGGAAGAGATTTTGGAAGAATCCGCGGCCGGGGGCGAGGAAGACGCTCCTGAGGCCCTGGTGGGCATTCCGGGCGTGCTGCCCGTGGTGCCCGATGTGGCCCGCCCGCGGGTGCGCAGCCGGGCACCCCTTACCCTGCGCCTCACCCGTCGTCAGGAGCAGCGCGCCCAATGGCTGCACGAGTTGCTGCAGGCCGAGAAGCAGCCCCGCACCCTGGGGACGCCGTGGACCACGCTGCGCTTCGGCTGGTTGCGGGGCCTGGTGGGTGTGGTATTGGCCGTGGTGGCGGCTTTGTGGCCGTATGTGCCGTGGCAGGCGCAGCCCGCCCCTGCGCCCCATCCGGCCTGGCAGGGCGCGTATGCCGCGGTGGACCGCCTGCCACCCCAGGCGCCCGTGCTGGTGGTGACCGATGCGTCGTGGGCCACGGCCGTGGAGATGCGCGCCGTGGTGCAGCCCGTCTGGCAGCATCTGGCGCAGCGCCAGGCCCAGGTGCTCCAACTCAGCACCGTGCCGTGGGGCGTGGGGCTCTTCCCCAGGCCGGACGGAGAGGGCAACTGGCACGATATGGGGTACGTCCCCGGCGGCGCGGTGTTCATGGCGCAGTTGGCCCGCACCTTGCCCTACGCGCTCACCGGGGGCGCGCAAACCTGGCCGCCCGACCCCGCGTTGACTTCGTGGGCCGCGGTGCAGCAAGTGCGTGATGTCGCGTTGGTGGTGGTGGTGACCGATTCGCCTGAGCAGGTGCGTCTGTGGGCCGAACAGGTGGGGCCGTATGTGAACCAGGCCGGTTCGGGGCTGGTGTTTGTGCTCAGCAGCCAGGCCGGGCCGTGGGCAGTGCCCTATGTGGGCCTGCCGGGGGTGCGCGGCGCGGTCATCGGCGTGGACGCGGCCCTGGCCTACGCGCAGCCGTTGCATCTCGACACCACCGCGTCGGTCGCGCTGGCGACGCGTTATCGGGGTGTGAGCCTGTTCGCGGCTTTGTTGCTGGTGGTGGCTGGCGGCGGTGCGTATCTCTTGCAGCGCGTGGCCCAGCGTTCCCGCCGGCGGGCCCCCGGCGCGCAGGCGTAGGAGGAGGCGTATGCTGGGGATTCCTCTGTCACCTGTGGAGTGGCTGGGCGAGGGCGCGGCCCTGCTCATCACCCTGGGCTTGTTGAGTTACATCGTCTTTGGCGGATGGCGCCTGTTTCGCCTGGTGGCCTACGCCTTCGTCGGCGCCACCGCGGGCTTTTTGGTGGCCATCGTGGTGCGCGATGTCTTCCTCCATCGCCTGGGTTGGGCCGTACTGCGGGGCTGGTGGCCGGCCTGGCTGGCGCTGTTGGGCGCGTTGTTGCTGTGGTTGCAGCCGTTCGGTTCCCTGGGGCGGCGTTTGAGCGGCTTGAGCCTGGCGGCCCTGACGGGCATCGCGGCCGCGGTGCTGTTGGGCGGCGCGGCGCGCGGCTCGGTGGTGGCCCTCAGCCGGAGCACCGTTCAGGGGGCCGGGGCCCAGGGCGCGGCCGAGCACCTGGTGGGCTTGTTGGTTACGGTGCTGGTGCTGGCCGCGTTTCACTTCCAACAACCCAAAGCGCGCTTCTTGCGCCTCGTGGACCGGCGGCTGGGTGATGCGGGACGGGTGCTGGTGGGCCTGGCCCTGGCCGCGGTTTTCGTGGCCGTGCTGCACACCGCGCTCTGGGTCTTCGCCGAACGCATCGTGGCTCTGGGCCGCTTGGTGCACTTTATCATCTACGGTGGCTAAACCGAGGCGATTATGCAGGCTTCTCTGGTCGAAACCGATGCCTATTTGGCCCTGGATGTGGGCTCCAGTTTCACCCGCGCGTTTCTGTTCGACGGCGTCGAAGGGCAATATCGCCTGATTGCGGTGGGGCAGGCGCCCAGCAGCGTCGCTCCCCCCGTGCGCGATGCCCTGGTCGGCGTGGAGCAGGCGTTGCAAGATTTGCAGCACCTCTCGGGGGTGCGCCTGCTGGATGAAGAGGGCGCCCTTATCGTGCCCACCTCGGCCACGGGCGAGGGGGTGGATGTGGTGGTGGGCACCGTCTCGTGCGGCCGTCCGTTGCGGGTGGTGGTCATGGGCGTGCTGCCCGAACTCTCGGTGGCCAGCGCCCGTCGAGTCGTGGCCGGGGCCTATGCCGATGTGGTCGAAGTGTTCACCGCCACCGACGCGGCCACGCTGGAGGAGCAGGTCACCCGCCTGGTGGAGGCGTACCCCGACATCGTCATTCTGGCCGGCGGTACGGACAAAGGTGCCCGCCACGCGGTGGCCGCGCATGTGGACCTGTTGCTTTGGGCCGTGCGCATGTGGCCCCTGGTGCAGCGCCCGTGGATTTTGTTCGTGGGCAATGAAGCCCTGGGGCCTCAAGTGCAGAAGCGGCTGGGCGCGCACTACGAAGTGCGTCTGGCCCCCAATGTGCGTCCTTCCATCACCCGCGAGCACCTGGCCCCGGCTCGCGAAGCCTTTTTGGACATCTTTCGCCTGCTGTGGGCGACGCGTAACCCCGGCCTGGAAGACCTGCATCTCTTGACCCGCGGCCGCTTTACCCTCACGGCCTACGGTTTTGCCCGCCTGGCGCGTTATCTGCATCGCCTGTATGCGCCCCGTGGCACCATGCTGGCCGTGGACCTGGGCGACCGTTACACCAGCGCGGTGTGGGGAGCCCTGGACGCCACCCGCCACGAGACCTGGCCCTGGGGGCTGGGCCGGGGCCTGACGCCGTGGACGACGCGCGCGGACTTCCACGAAACCGTGACCCGCTGGGCACCGGTGCAAAAACTGCACACTCAAGGCGGTACCGTCGCCGATTTCGTCCACTGGAAGGCGTTGTATCCCAGCACCCTGCCGCTGGATGACACCGGTGTGGATTTGGAGGAAACCCTGGCGCGGGCCCTGTTGCAACAGGTGCGGCAGCGCACCGTGGGCCGCCTGCCGCGGGTGGACTTCGTGCTGGCTTCGGGCGGCGTGCTGTCGGCCGCTCCCCAGCCGCAGCGGGCTTTGCTGACCTTGTTGGACGGTCTGCAACCCGTGGGCCTGACCACGGTGGTGGTGGACTACGCGCAGATGGCCGGGGTGCTGGGGGTGCTGGCCGAAGTGAACGAGTATGTCGTGGTGCAGGTCGTGGGCTCCGCGCCTTTCACGCCGCTGGCGACGGTGCTCTCGGTAGCCTGGGCGGGCAAGGTGGCCCCCGGTCAGCCGGTGGCGCGGGCGACCCTGACCTACGGGCACGGCGAGAGCGTGCCTCTGGAGGTGGCGGCCGGCGAGTTGCGACGCCTGTCGCTGGCGCCGGGGCGGCGGGCCACGCTGGAGGTGGTGCCGCAGCGGGGTGTGGATGTGGGCGCGGGGCCGGGCCAACCGCTGCAGCGCGACATCATCGGTAGCCTGCTGGGGGTGGTGTTCGATGCCCGTGGCCGCCCCTGGGCCCCGCCCGAAGCCCCCGACGAGCGGGCGCGGTTGCTGCAGCAATGGCGGCAGGCGTTGCAGACCACCGTGCAGGAGGTCGCGACATGAATCAGGGTACTCGCGAACTCGCCCCCGGCCCCGCGCGGCCCGCGGTCAATATCACACCCCTGGCCACGGTCGAGCGCGAGCGGCGGTTGCCGCGGCCCGGCCAGGTGCGGGTCGCCGAAGGCCGCGATGTCAATTTCGCCGATGTGGTGGCCGCCACCCCCCGTCGGCATCACATCATGATTTTGGACATCGCCCAGAGCCTGGGCCTGCCTCCCAAAGTCGCGCGGCAGGCGCTGCGGGTGCGGGCCAAAGACCGGGTGGAGCAGGGCGATGTGTTGGCCGAACATCGCCGCGGGCCTTTCCGGCGGCGGGTGGTGGCTCCTCAGCGGGGGCGGGTGCTGGGCGTGGACGCCCAGGCGCGCCTGCTCTTGCGGATAGGCATGGAATGGGATGAGGTGCGGGCCGGTTTGAACGGCCAGGTGGTGCGGGTGCTGGAGCCCTGGGGCGTGGTGGTGCGCGCCGAAGGCTCGTACATCGAGGGCATTTGGGGCAACGGCCAGGTGGCCGCGGGCCTGTTGCGCCCCTTGACCGCCCGCCGTTCCGCACCGGTGGACGAGGAAGATTTGGGCCTCGAGCATCGCGGGGTGGTGGGCGTGGCCGGTTACTGCTTAGACCCTCGGGTGCTGGACCGGGCCGAAGAGTTGTCCTTCCGCGGCCTGGTGGTGGGCGGGTTGGGGCACGCTTGCCTCGAGCGGGCCCGCCGCGCCCCGTTCCCCGTGCTGGTCACCGACGGTTTTGGGCCTGTGCCCATGAGTGAAGAGGCTTTTCGCTTGCTCACCTCGGCCGAGGGGCGCAGCGCGGTGGTGCTGGCCGAACCCTGGGACCAGGTCAACGGGGCCCGGCCGTGCGTCATGCTGGACCTGCCCCACATCAGCCAGGCCGAGCGGGTCTTGCCCGCGGAACAACTGCTGGCCGGCCAGACCGTGCGGGTGCTGCACGCGGCTCGACCCGGCCTGGTGGGCACCCTGTTGACTTCCCAGCCCCGTTGGGAGCGTTTGCCCAACGGCCTGAAGGCCCTGGTGGTGGATGTGCGTTTGCGTAGTGGGCAGCGCATGGCCGTGCCGATTGTCAACATAGAAATTTTACGATAAAATAGGGGCAGTTTGTCCATTCCGACCCCATAGGAGGCCGCTATGCCGGAAGAACGCTTCAATCCCGAAGACGATTTTGGCGGGATGTTCGACGACGAGGACTTCGCGGTCGACCAGGACGAAGTGGAAACCAAGGAACTGGAAGACGAAGAGGCTTTCCCCGGCGAGGAAGAGGAGGGGGCGGCCGAGAGCAATCGCACTTTCATCCTGGCCGCCGGGGGTTTGGGCCTGTTGGTGCTGCTGGTGCTGTGCCTGATTGGCGGGTGGGCGCTGTTCTTGCGCCCCCGGAGCGCGGCCGAGCGCAACGCCCAGGCCACCAGCATCATGCTGACCAACACCGCGCTGGCCGCGACTTTGACCCAAACCGCCCAGGCCGCGGGCGGCGCGGCCGCGACCCCGACCGAGGGCGCGCCCCAGGCCGAGGCCACTGCCACGCCGCAGCCCACGGCCACCCCGTTGCCGCCCACGGTGACGCCCACGCCGGCGGCACCGACCGCGACGCCGGTGGTCTTCCAGCCTTCGCCCACGCCTGTGGTGGCCGCGGGCGGTGGGGCCACCCCCACGCCCCTGGTCAACCCGACCAGCATCGCGGCTACCGCGACGGCCATCGCGGCGCGCGCGGCGGCTACGCAGCAGGCTGCAACCCAGCAAGCCGCGGCCACCGCGTTGCCCGAAACCGGCCTCGGCGACGGCCTGATGGGCTCGCCCGCGGGATTGCTGGCCCTGGCCGTGCTGTTGGTGGCCATCATCGTCCTGGCGCGCCGCGCGCGTCACGCCTGACGCCCCGGGAGGCCTGATGCCGACCCTGGCCGCGCGTTTGTACCGCCTGCAACAACTGGACACCGACCTGGACGCGCGGCGGGCTCAACGCGATGCCCTGCGTTGGGACCTGCAAGCCGACCCCGCGGTCGAGCGCGCCCAGGAGCAGTGGCAGCAGGCCGACGCGGCCTGGCAGCAGGCCGAACGGGCTTTGCGGCGGGCCGAGGACGACATCCGCCGGTTGCGTGACAAACTGCGCCGCGAAGAAACCCGGCTCTACAGCGGCGAAGTGACCAATCCCAAAGAACTGCAGGCGTTGCAGATGGAAGTGCAAAGCCTGCGGCGGCGCCTGGACACGCTGGAAGACCAGGCTCTGGCTCTGCTCATGGCTGCGGAAGAGGCCGAAGCCGCCCGCCGTGCGGCTCAGCAGACCCTGGCCCAGGCCCAGGCCGCCTGGGAACGGCGCCGCGCCGCGGGGCAGGAGACCCTGGCCCGCCTCGAAGACGACATCGCCGCGCTGCAGTCCCGCCGGGATGCGGTGTGGCAAACCCTGCCGCCCGACGCCCAGGCCCTGTATCAACGCCTGCGGGCGCGACGGGGCGGTGTGGCCGTTGCCGGCGTGCGCGAGGGCAGTTGCCTGGCCTGTGGCGCCACCCTGAGCACCGCGGTGGTGCAGCAAGTGCGGACCAGCCCCGACCTCGTGCACTGCCCCACCTGTGGGCGCATCTTGTACGCTTTGGATTGACATCATGCGCTGGCCCTCCTTTCAGTGGTTCTCTTACCTTTTGGGATTCGTAAGCGGCGTGGCCGCGATGGTGTTGGCGCGCCTGGTGCGCCAGGTGAGCGCCTACAGCCGCTCGCAGGTGGCCCAACGCCGGGAGCGCCAGCGCGAAAACCGCCTGCAGGTGGCGCGCGAACGCTGGCGCGCCCACTGGACGCGGCGGCTGCAAGGGCTGCACGTGGCCGCTCCCCTGTTCCCGCTGGAAGATGTGGTGGTGGAGCCGCGGGTCTTGCCCTGGCCCACCTTGACTTCCCCCGACGACAACCCCCTGGTGTCACAGGTGCACCAGGAGTGGCCCTCCACGCCCGATGAGCCCGCGCTGAGCACCGCGTTTGGCATGCCCGCGCTCTCGTTGCCCCAGGCGCTGGCCGGCGGCGCGTCCCTGGTCCTCATGGGGCCCACCGGCGGCGGCAAGACCGTGGCCCTGGCCTGGCTGGCGCTGCGCATGTTGCAGGCCCGGCCGGGCGACGATGCTCTGGGGGACCTGGCCGGCTTGTGGCCCTGGTGGGTGCACGTGGACGCGCTGCACCTGCCGCCCGCCGAGGACGATGACCCCCTCGCGCCGGTGTGGGACGCGCTGGTCCAGGGCCTGCCCGACGCGGAAGCGCGGCTTTTGGTGGCCCGCTGGCAGCGGGACGCGCGCAAGGGCAAAGCCCTGCTGCTGGTGGATGGCCTCGACGAAGTGCCGCCCGCACGCCGGGCCCGGGTGGTGGCCTATCTGGAACAGGTGCGGGAGGCCTACCCCGATTTGCCGCTGGTGGTCGCGGGCGCGCCCGATGCCTGGGGACGCCTGACGGCCTTGGGCCTGGTGCCCGTGGGATTGCACGCCTGGGACGCGGACCAGGCCGCCCACTTCGCCCGGCGCTGGTTCGCCCTGTGGCAAGAGCGGGTGGCCCCGCTGCTGGAGGACGACGCGGCCTGGGGCGAAGAGGTGCTGCTGCGCTGGTTCCTGGCCGTGCCCGACAGCGTGCAATTGCCCCTGTTTTGGGTGTGGCGCGCCTGGCAGTTGAGCGCAGGGGACGCGGCTGGCGAGCACTGGGCCGCGCTGGCCGCGGGTTACGTCCGCCGGATGCAGGCCCTGGCCGAGGGGCAGCCCGACGCGCTGGCGAGCGCCTGGGAGGACCTGGCCTACGCGCGGCTGTGGCCTTTGGCCCAAACCGAGGCCACCGCGTCGGAGGCCGCCGCGCCGACCCAGAAGGCCTCGCCGGCCCTGGAAGCCGGCGTGCGCACCGGCCTCTTGTGGCGCCACCGCGAGGGCGTGTATGGCTTCGTGCAGCCCGTGGCCCAGGCGTACCTGGCCGCCCAGGTGCTGGCCCA
>WGAK01000274.1 GCA_015494815.1 Anaerolineales bacterium
GCCTCACCGATGAGCAGATTCGCGACTACTTCTTGCTGGGCTACACGGCCAAACTGGCCGGTACCGAGCGGGGGGTCAAGGACCCCCAGGCCACCTTCAGCCCGTGCTTTGGCGCGCCCTTCCTGGTGCACCCGCCGGCCCGCTATGCCGATATGCTGGTGACCTTCGTCAATCGCTACCACGCGTCGGTGTGGCTGCTGAACACAGGCTGGACCGGCGGGCCTTACGGCGTGGGCCAGCGCATGCCCTTGCCTTACACCCGCGCGATGGTGCACGCGGTCCAGCAAGGTCTGCTGGACGATGTGCCCGTGGAGCAAGAGCCCTATTTCGGGCTGTGGATTCCGCAGCAGGTGCCCGGTGTGCCCGCGGAGGTGTTGCGGCCGTGGCAGACCTGGGCCGACCAGGATGCGTACGCGCGGCAGGCCCACGACCTCAAGGCGCGCTTCGACGCGGCGTTGACCAAGGTGCGCTGAGGTGAATCGAAAGGGGGATGCGCCAGGGCGCGGCGTGCGCCGCGCCCTGGCCTGGCATTGCGGCCGGGGCCGTCAGGATGGGCGGTCGCTCACCCCGGCCTCGGCGAAGGTACTCATCTCGTTCAACAGTCGGGCCGCGGCCTCGACCAGGGGCAACGCCAGTGCCGCGCCCGAACCTTCCCCTAAGCGCAGGTCCAGATTCAGCAAGGGCGTCAACGCCAACGCCTCCAACATGCGCGCGTGGCCGGGCTCGGCCGAGCGATGCCCGGCGATGAGGTAGTGCCGCACCGCGGGCCGGAACGCCGCGGCCACCAATGCCGCGGCCGTCACGATGTAGCCGTCCATCACCACCGGCACCCGGCGGGCGGCGGCCGCCAGCATGGCACCGGCCAGCGCGGCAATCTCCAGGCCGCCCACCGCGGCCAGGGCCTCCAGGGGCGCGTCGGCCCGGGGGCGGTGCCGCGCCAGGGCCTGCTCCACCACCGCGATTTTGCGGGCCAGGCCCGCGTCGTCCAACCCGGTGCCCCGGCCCACCAGCACGCGCGGCGGGTGGCCGGTGAACACCGCGGCCAGGGCTGCCGCGGGCGTGGTGTTGCCGATGCCCATGTCGCCCAGCACCAGCACATCCAGCCCCGCGGCGTGTTCCAGGGCCACCACTTCCGCGCCCACGGCCAACGCAGCCTGGGCCTCGGCCAGGGTCATGGCCGGCCCTTGCAGCATGTTCGCGGTGCCCGGCCGCACTTTGCGCGCATACACCTGCGGATGCGGCGGCAGCGGAGCCGCAACTCCCACATCCACCACCCGCAGCCGCGCCCCCATTTGGCGGGCCAGCACCGCAATGGCCGCGCCGCCGCGCACGAAATTGTGCACCATCTGCGCGGTCACCTCCGAGGGATAGGCGCTGACGCCGGCCTGGGTCACGCCGTGGTCTCCGGCCATGATGAGCACCGCTTTGTGGCACACCCGAGGCCGGGGCGTGGCCTGCATCGCGGCCAGGGCCGTGCTCAGCGCCTCCAACCGCCCCAGGCTGCCGGGCGGCTTGGTCAGTTGCCGTTGCCGTTCGCGCGCGGCTTGCCGCGCGGCTTCGTCCAACGGTGGGATGGACGGCGGTTGCCAGTGCGCGGTCATAGGCGTCCTCCACGGGGGATTGGGGCCGTACGGCGCGGCCCACGGATGGAAACCCCGTCGCCCCGCCCACGACGCGGCCAGTGTTATACTGGCGGGCAAACCCTCAGGAGGTGGCCCATGCAAGCCCAACTGGCCGCGCTGCTGGAGTTTCACCGCACGTTTGGCGCTTATATCGCCGCGCAACCCACCGCGGACCTGCCGCCCCAGGTGCGGGAGTTGCGCATTCGGCTGCTGCAAGAGGAGTTGGACGAATACGCGGAGGCCGCGCGGGCCGGGGATTTGGTGAGCGTGGCCGATGCGCTCACCGACTTGCTGTATGTGGTGCTGGGCACGCTGGTGGCGCACGGCCTGCACCCGGTGGCCGAGGCCTTGTTCGCGGAGGTGCACCGGAGCAACATGAGCAAGGCCGGGCCCGACGGGCGTCCCATCTTGCGCGCCGACGGCAAGGTGCTCAAGTCCGCGCAATATCGGCCGCCCGACTTGCGCGCCATTCTGCGCCCCTGGCTGCCCGACGGGGGCTGAGGGGCGACTGTGAGCCGGCCGGGTTCCCCGGCTTCATGATTGTGCGGTGGAAGGACGCAGGCCCTGGCGCGCGGGCGCGCGGCCGTTGTCGTCCAGGATGTCGAACTGGCTGTAGTACATCTCCGCATAAAAGCCGCCCTTTGCCAGCAGTTGCTCGTGGGTGCCTTGCTCCACGATGTCGCCGTCGCGGATGACCAGGATGTTGTCCGCGTTGCGGATGGTGGAGAGGCGGTGGGCGATGACGAAACTGGTGCGGCCTTGCATCAATCGGTCCATGGCCCGCTGAATGAGCAACTCGGTGCGCGTGTCCACATTGCTCGTCGCCTCGTCTAAGATGAGCATGGGCGGGTCGGCCAGAAAGGCCCGGGCGATGGTGAGCAACTGCTTTTCGCCCGCGGAGATGTTGGTGCTCTCTTCGTTGATGACCGTGTCGTAGCCGTCGGGCAGGGTGCGGATGAAGTGGTCGGCGTGGGCGGCCCTGGCCGCGGCGATGACCTCCTCATCGGTGGCGTCGGGCCGGCCGTAGCGGATGTTCTCCCAGATGGTGCCGTTGAACAGCCAGGTGTCTTGCAGCACCATGCCGAACAGGCGGCGCAGGTCGGCCCGGCGGAAGGCGCGGATGTCGTGGCCGTCAATCAGGATGGCGCCGTCGTCCACATCGTAGAAGCGCATGAGCAATTTGACCAGGGTGGTCTTGCCCGCACCCGTGGGGCCGACGATGGCCACTTTTTGGCCCGGCTCGATGACGGCCGAGAAATCCTTGATGACCGGCTTGCCGGGCAGATAACCGAAGCGCACATGGCGGAACTCCACCCGGCCCTGGACGCGCTCCAGCACCACGGGGTTTTCGGGGTCGGGGGCTTCTTCTTCCTCGTTGAGGAAGGTGAACACCCGTTCCGCGGCCGCGGCCGTGGATTGCAACACATTGGCGATGTTCGCCATCTGCTGGATGGGCTGGGTGAAGTTGCGCACATACTGCAAGAAAGCCTGGATGTCGCCCACGGTGACCAGGTTGCGGATGGCCAGATAGCCGCCCAGCACGCTCACGGCCACATAGCCTAAGTTGCCCACGAAAATCATCAGCGGCATCATGATGCCCGAAAGAAATTGGGCCTTCCAGGCCGCGCCGTAGAGAATGTCGTTGAGTCGGTCGAAGGCGCGGATGCGTTGTGCCTCATTGCCGAAGGCCTTGACCACCATGTGGCCGCCGAAAGTCTCTTCCACATGACCGTTGAGATGGCCCAAATATTCCTGTACCTGGCCGAAGTAACGCTGCGAGCGCCGGACCACCACCCGCACCAGCACGCCCGACAGCGGCAGCACGACCAGCGCGGCCAGGGTCATCTGCCAACTGATGGTCAGCATCATCACCAGAATGCCCACCAGCGAGACCACCGAGGTCACCGTCTGGCTCAGCCCCTGGGAGAGGGTCTGGTTGATGACATCCACATCGTTGGTCACGCGGGAGAGCACCTCGCCGTAGGTGGTGCGGTCGAAGTAGCGCAGGGGCAGGCGATGGACTTTGGCGGCGATGTCGCGGCGCAGGCGATAGGCGATGTCCATCGAGATGTTGACCATCATCCAGCCCTGGATGTAGCGGAAGACCGCGGAGGCGATGTACAGGGCCAGCACGGTGAGCAGGATGCGCGCAATCTTGGGGAAGTCAATGTCGCCCGTGCCGGTGATGCGGCCCATGATGCCCTCGAAGAGGGTGGTGGTGGCCTGACCCAAAATCTTCGGGCCGAGGATGTTGAGCACCGTGGCGATGACGGCGATGGTCAGCGCAGCCACCAGCGCGTAGCGGTAGCCGCCCATGTAGCCCAAGAGTTGCCGCATCGCGCCTTTGAAGTCCTTGGGTTTCTCCGCGGGCATCATCGCGGCGCGATTGTGCCCCATAGCCAGGGTGGCCTTGCGCCGGTTGGGGGTGCCGGGGCCCTGGGGGTTGCGGGATTCACTCATGCCAGCACCTCCTCGCCCAGTTGGGTCAGGGCAATTTCGCGGTACACCTCGTTGGTTTGCAGCAGTTCCTCATGGGTGCCCTTGCCCACCAGGCGGCCTTCGTCGAGCACCAAAATCTGGTCCGCGTGGCGGATGGGGGCCACCCGCTGGGTGACAATGATCACCGTGGCGTCGGCCGCGTAGCGCTTCAGCGCCCGCCGCAGCGCGGCCTCGGTCTTGAAGTCCAGGGCCGAGAAACTGTCGTCGAAGATGTAGATGGGCGCGCGGCGCACCAACGCGCGGGCAATGGCTAAGCGCTGCTTCTGCCCGCCCGAGACATTGGCCCCGCCCTGGGCGATCTCCTGCGCCAGCCCCTCGGGCTTGCCGAACACGAACTCGGCGGCCTGGGCCACCTCCACGGCCCGGCGCAGCACCTCTTCGGACGCGTCCTCGTCGGCCA
>WGAK01000275.1 GCA_015494815.1 Anaerolineales bacterium
GAGCCCGCGGACCGCCTGGATGCGTTGCACGACCAATCCCTGGCCGCAGTGGATCGGCAATTCGCGACCTGTCTGGGGCTGTATGTGCTGCGGGAACAAGGCTTGACCCCGCGCGAGATGGTCTTTCAGCCTTCCTGGGTGCAGGTCATTCGGGCCGTCGCCCGGGGGAATGTGCGTTTTGGCCTGCTGTATCAGGATTTCTACGCCGGGCTCAGCGCCTTAAGCCGAGAGCAATTCCGCGTCCTGCACGAGACCCACACCCGCTACGCGACGCACATGCTGCTGCTGCATCCTGAGCGGACGGCGTGGCGTGAGCCCCTGCGCGCCGTGCTCACCGCGATGCCCGAGGACCCCGAGGGCGCCGCGCTGCTGCGCACGTTGCGCCTGGGGCGCTGGGTGCCCGCGGATGACCTGGGCGCCATTGACCCTATCGTGCAGGTGCCGGTGCCCGGCCGCGTCTGACCTTCACGCGCCCCAGGCGATGAGCAGCATGGTCAGCAGCATGTAAAGCGACGCGGACTTGAAGAGCAGGAAGTTGCGCTGGGGGGTGGGGCGCAGCGCGTTGGTGAAGGCCAGCAGCGCCAACGCGACCGACAGCACCACCAGCACGCTCAGCGCGCCGGATGTCAGCCCGATGAGCCCGGCCGCGGCGATGATGGTGCCCGCAGCCAGCACCGCGGCCAGCGCGATGACCGCGTAGGCCACGCGCGAGCCGTAGACGCCGGGCACGGTGGGCACACCGGCTTTGCGGTAGTCGTCGGCATAGCGCAGGGCAAAGGTCACGATGTGGGTGGGAATCCAGAACAGCACGGCCAGGGCCAGCAGCACGCCGATGAGGTCCACTTGCTCCACGGCCAGCGCGCGGCCGGCCAGCACGGGCATGCCGCCCGACAGCCCGCCCCACACGATGGACCACGCGGTGCGGCGTTTGAGCCACAGGGTGTACACCACCACATCCAGGAACCAGCCCGCGAAGACCACCAGCCCATAGAGCGGCGCCAGGGCCACGGCCAGGCCCACACCCAGCACGGTGAGCAGCAATCCCAGTCGAAGTGCCTCGCGTGGCTGGACCTTGCCTGCGGGCAGCGGCCGCCAGCAGGTGCGGGCCATACGCGCGTCAATGTCCCGGTCGTACCACATGTTGAGCACCGTGCTGCCCGCGATGGCCAGCCACAGGCTGAGCACCAGGCCCACGGTTTGGCCCCACGGCCCGCGCGTGCCCGGATGCGCGCTGTAATAGCCGGCCACGCCCGTGGCCAGCAACAGCGCGGTCTGCAAACTCTTGGTCATTTGCCCGTACAGGCGCAGGCGAATCCAAAGGTTCCTCATCGCGCTTCTCCTTCACCGCCGCGCGCGGTCAGCGCCGGGGCCGGGCTGCCCGGCCCCGGCGCGAATGGAGGCTTCAGGGTGCTTCGCGAACGCAGCGCGCGCCCACCGTGGGCCCGGCGAAATCGGGCGGCGCGAAGTTGCGCCAGGTCGCGCGGGCGTCAATTTCGTAGTCGGTGAAACTGCCGCCTTTCAGGATGCGCTGGTGGGTTTCTTCGATGTCGTCGGCCACCCATTCCCACACATTGCCGGCCATGTCATACACGCCATACGGGCTGGCCGCGTCTTCGGTCTGAAAGCCCAGGTAAGTGCCGCCGTTGTAGAAACCCACGGGCGTGGTTTCGCCCAGGCCGCCCCAATACGCTTCGAAGGGGTCGCGGCTCTTGTAGTAATTGGCGTGCGCCCGGGTGATTTCCCAGCCCCAGGGGTAGGGGCGGCCGTCGGTGCCTCGGGCGGCCTTTTCCCATTCGGCCTCGAAGGGCAAACGCCCGCCCACCGCGCGGCAGTAGGCCCACGCGCCGAACCAGGTCACATAGGTGGCCGGGTGGTTCTCGAAACCGGCCCGCACGGTGAACCGGCCGTCGGTGTAGACCACCTTGGCCCCCACCGCGTCGCGCGGATAGGCCAGATACGCGCCCGGCCCGATTTCTTCTTCGTGTTTGCCGCCCTGGAAGGGCTCGCCGGGATACTGCACCCAGACGCCGGTGTCGTCCAGGGTCAGGGTGCCGTCGGCCAGACCCTGGTTGAGAAACGCGGCCCATTGCGCATTGGTCACGGGGGTGACCATGATTTCGTAGGCCTGCTCCAGCACCACGCGCTCGTTGTGCAGGCCGAACAAGAAGGCCCCGGCCGGAATGCGCACCCACGCGTCGGGGTCAACGCCGGTGTCCACTGTGGGGACGGAAGTGGGGGGCTGCAGATTGGCGCGGCAGGCCGCGGTCCACACGGCCAGGCCGACCAGCAGCAGCCCGACGAGGAACCGCTGCGGCTTCATGGCGTGTCCTCCTCGTACAGGGGCGGGAAGGCCGGTTGTTGCCATTCCGCGTACCAACGCCCTTGCGGCTTGAACAGGTCCACCAACCGCCAAATCAGGAACGCGGCCAGGGCGACCAGGAACAGCGACAGCGCGATGTCCATGACGATGAGGGTGCGGGCGACCAAAGGCTGTTCCAGGATTTCGGGCACGAACACCCGCTTGAGCACCAGCACATTGGCGGCCAAGGTCGCGGTCATGGCGCCCAAGATGACAATCCAGCCCAGCCATTGGCGGGCCTTCCCCTGCACGCCGGCCAGGTGGAGGTAGTACAGCAGCAAGATGGACGCGATGATGAAGGCCAGGATGTGCCAGTGCCCCACCAGGCCGATTTTCTCCTCACGCAGCAGCCAGCGCCGGAACATGTCCAGTTTGATGGCCATGTACACGCCCGGCGCGGTGACCACGATGTTCATGAACAGCATCAACCAGGTCGCACCCCAGGGCAAGGGGTCGTGCAGCATGGCCTTGAGTTTGGCGCCCAACCCGGCCAGGCGCGGCTCGCGGCCCTGGCGGGCCAGCCCGACCTGGATTTGCCGTCGCCATACATAGATGGCCAGGAACACCGAGGCAATCATGAGGAAGCCTGCGCCCACGTTGATGACCTTGTGCGCGATGTCGCGGAAAGGCACCACCATCCACGCGCCCACGCTGATGATGACCGTGCCGATGATGTTCAGGGGCATGGCCCATTTTTGCGGCCAGCCTTTGAAGTCCACCCAGCGGCTGACGATGAACACCGCGGCCACCGCGATGTCCACCAGCATGATGTGCAGGTGGCCGACGATGGCCAGTTCCAGCGGGGTGTGGTAGGGGATGCGGATGATGTCTTCGGACAGGAAGACCTCGAAGCCGTGGCCGTAGAACGAGCCGGGCACCGCGCCGTACACGGCCGAAATCAGCGTGGCCACGGCCATGATGAACACGGCCAACCGTTCACCATCCACCCCGCCTTTGAGCCGCCAGTAGGGCGTGTCGGCCGGTAGACGAAAGGCCTTGTCCCAGGGCCACAGGGCCGCGGCCAACACCAGTCCTCCGGCAAAGATGAGGGATTGCCCGAAGAGGAACAGGCCGTGGAACACCCAGTTGTGGCCCCAATACGCGAAGGCCAGACCGAAAATCATGGCCGACAGATAGCCCACGGTGATGAGGATGTGAATCACCAGGCGCAAATTTTCCCGCATGCGATACAGCCCGGTGAGCATGTAGACTTCCACGGCAATGACGGCCATCGCGAACGCGTGGTACAGGAAAATCAGCCGCCCTTCCCGTTCCGCGGGGTCGAGGTCCATGCCCCACAGACGAATCCAGAAGTCCCGCACGCCCCACTCGGCCATGGGCCCTGAGAGCATGCCCATGAACGCGGCGGTCAAGGCGATGAGGGCCACGGTGCCCAGCACCAGGCCCCGGGAGGAACCGAAGAGATAGCGCAAACGAGCCGATACGCCCTTCATGGATGACCTCCGCAGGGGAGCGGGGCCCGGCTCGGCATGCACGCGGGCCGGGCCCCCGAGGTTCTCATTTGGCCATCAGGTGCTTGACGAAGCCCCAGGCGTAGGCCAGGGTCATCAGCAGCAGCAAGGGGGCCAGGATGGTCAGCACCACGGGCTGGCTGAAGAACAGGAACTGTTTGCCGGCCTTGAGGAAGGACAGCGCGATGCCGCCCAGGCCGATGAGCACGCCGCCCACGGCCACCAGGGCGAACCCGGCCGGCGCGGCGCTCTGGCTCACGGCCAGCAGCGGCAGCACGATGATGGTCAGACCGGCGATGCCGTGCACGAAGGGCATGACGAATTTGCCGTAGGTCGCGCCCATGCCGCCCAGGTACACCGCGGCTACGAGCAGAAAGCCCACCACCGCATAGAGCAGATAGGCTTTGGCCCACTGGGGCTTCAGGTCATACACCAGCCCCGTGGCCAGCCCCAAGGGGATGAGGGTGGTCACCACCACCACCCACGGCGACCCCAGCAGGTCGTAGCCGAAGGCGATGAGCAACACGCCGGCGACCAGCAGCACGAGGAAGGACAGCATGTAGGCCAGGTAGGCCGTGCGGGGGGTCTTGTTGTAGGCCTGATAGAGGCGGGCCAGGGCATACAGGGCCACCAGCCCGGTCAGCAAGAGAAGAACGCGGTCCAGCCAGTTCATCTTACACCTCCTTCAGTGGGACAAGCGCGACCGGCGAGGGACGAAAAACGAACCAGGGCCCCGTGCGGGGCCCTGGTCGGCATTTTAGTAGATGTCGTTCATGGTGTTGTAGACATTGAACTTGCCGGTGGCGGTGGGGAGATTGGGGATGCGGGCGATTTCTTCGAGGGTCGTGGCGTCGTAGACCACCACCTCGCCCTGCTGCCCTTCGGGGGCGTCAATCTTGCCCCACACGCTCACCCACACCTCGGTGCCGTCCTGGTTGAACTCGAAGTGCACGGCCCGGCCGTAGTCCGCGACCTCCCAGCACTTCTCGACTTCCAGGGTCTCTTTGTTGATGGCGCACACGCTGCGTTGCTGAGTCTCGTCGTTGCTCAGCGGCGAATCCACGAAGAGGTAGGGGCTGTTGGGGTGGGTCTTGATGAACAGGTTGCCGGCAGCGGGCAGTTCGACCCGGGCGACCTCCTTCCAGGCATAGTCGGGGTGGCCTTCGGGGTCAACGCCGATGATGGAGATGAAGTTATCGCCCAGGTGCCCCGTGGCCCACACCGGGCCATACTCCGGATGCACCCAGTTGGCGCCCCGGCCGGGGTGCGGCTTGGTGCCCACGGGCACGATGGCTTCGATTTTCTCTTCCTCGGTGTTGACCACCACAATCTTGTTACGCATGTTGGCCGCCACCAGGAAGTACGGGCTCAGGCCCACGCGCTCGGTGCCGTCCCACTCCATGGCCCAACCGCCGTCGTGCAAGAAGCGCTCGGCTTCGAGCATGCGGATGGTGGGGTTGTTGGGGTCGCTGTAGTCCACCAGCCAGACCTGGCCGGTTTCCTTCACATTGACCACCCACTGCGGCCGGGCATGCGAGGCCACGATGCTGGCCACCCGCGGCTCGGGGTGATATTCCTCGGTGTCATAGGTGTAACTGCGGGTGCTGACGACCTTGAAGGGCTCCAGGGTCTGCCCGTCGAGGATGACGAAGTGCGGCGGCCAGTAGCAGCCCACGATGGCGTACTTGTCCTCGTAGCCCGCGTATTTGCTGGTGTCCACCGAGCGGGCGTCGTAGCACACCTTGACCTTGGCCACCAGGTCGGGCGTTTCCATCCACAAGTCAATCAGGCCCACTTTGCCGTCCCGGCCGATGGTGTACACATAGCGGCCGCTCTTGGACATGCGCACGATGTGGGTGGCGTAGCCGCTCTCGACGATGTTGACCACCTCTTTGGTGTCGCCGTCAATGATGGCCACTTTGCCCGCGTCCCGCAGGATGACCACGAAGAAGTTCTGCCAGTTGCGGTCATGCTGGGGCTCGGTGGGCCGTTCCTCGGGCGGCACCAGCACTTCCCAGGACTCCTTCATCTGTTCCAGGGACATCTCCGGCGGCATGGGCGGGTCCATCTGGATGTACTTGGCCATGAGTTCGGTCTCGGCCTCGGTCAACACACCCTGCTTGCCCCAGTCGGGCATGCCGCGCGAAGTGCCGTTGAAGATGATGGAGGCCAGGTTGGTGGTGCCCAGGCGGCGGGTGTTCTCCGGCTCCAGGCTGGGGCCGGTGGCGCCCTTGCGCAGCACGCCGTGGCAGCCCGCGCAGCGGTCGAAGTAGATTTGCTTGGCCTTGGCGAACTCTTCGTCGCTCAGCGTGATTTCGTCCGTAGCCGCGGCCTCGGTGGCCTCGGGCGTGGCTTCGGCTTCGGGCGTGGCCTCCACCGTCACCACCACCGTCTTGACGACTTCCACCGTCTTGACCACTTCGCGTACCTCGGGCGTGGCCGCGGCCTGCCCGCCGCAGGCCGTGAGCACCGCGCCCGCCAGCGCAGCAACCAACAACACGAGCATCCAACGCAACGATGATTTGTGCATGGTCTCGTCTCCTTGCACTGTGGAATGAGAAAGTAGGTGCTTTCAGTGTAACGCGAGGTTGTGAGGCGTTCTGTGACGCGTGTCACATAAAAAAGTGACGGATGTCATGCTTCGGCCGTGGCCGTGGCGTGCAGACGCTGCCGCAACCCGTCCGGGTCCAACAGCACCACCCGCCCGCGGCCCGAACGCACCAGGCCGGCGCGGCGCAGCGCGGCCAATTCGCGGCTCACGGTCTCGCGGCTGGTGCCAATCCATTGCGCCAGTTCCTGGTGGGTGGCGCGCACCACCCATTGCCCCTGGTCGTCCTGGCGAGCGTGTTCCAGCAGGGCCCAAATCAGCCGTTCCCGCGCGTCGTGGAACATGGAGGTCTGCATACGGGTCACGATGTTGCGGACATGGCGAAAGCATTTGTGGTGCAGCCAGCCCAACAATTCGGGGTGCTGATTGCACATGGTCTGGAACTCGTCCTTGGGCGCCCAGAGCAAAGTCGTGGGCGTGATGGCGCGGGCAGTGCCCACTTGCGGCCCCTGGTCCAGCACCGCCAGAGGGCAGAAGCAGTCGCCTTTGCCGTGACGGCACAGCAGGGTTTGGTGACCGTCGAAGTCCACCCGCTCCAGGTGCACCCGGCCGTCCAGCACCAGGTAGATGTGCTCCGCGGGGTCACCCTGGTGGAAAATCACCTCGCCGGCCGGCACATGCCGGATGCGAAAGATGGCTTCCATCTGTTCTCGTAGCGTGGGAGGCAGATTGTGCAGCATGCGCGCGTTCTCCTGGTCGCCAAGGGTATCTTCAGTGTACTGGAGGTTGAGGCCGAAATCAATGCCGTGCCGGGCGGCTTTTTGGCGCGGTCAGGGCCGAAAGCGCAGGCGCACCTCGTCGTCCAGGCGGGGGCGGTATTGCAGCGCCTCGGCCAGATGCTGCACCTGCACCGCGTCCGCGCCTTCCAGGTCGGCGATGGTGCGGGCCACCTTGAGCACCCGATGGTAGGCCCGGGCCGAGAGCCCCATTTGCTGCATCGCGTTGCGCATCAGGGCCTCGCCCGCGGCGTCCAGCGGCACGAAACGGCGGATGTCGCCGGGGCCCATGTCCGCGTTGCTGCGGTGGGGGGTGCCTTGCAGACGGGCCCGCTGGCGCTGCCGCGCGGCCTCCACCCGGGCCTGGACGCGGGCCGAGGGCTCGCCGCGGCGGTGGTCGGCCAGTTTGTCGTATTCCACCCGGGGCACCTCGAGGTGGATGTCAATGCGGTCCAGCAGGGGCCCGGAGATGCGGCGCCGGTAGCGGGCAATGGCCCCGGCCGAGCAGGTGCAGGCCCGCACGGGGTCGCCGTAATAGCCGCAGGGGCAGGGGTTCATCGCGGCCACCAGCATGAAGTTGGCCGGAAAGGTGACCGACCCCTGGGCCCGGCTGATGGTGACCACTTTGTCTTCCAGGGGCTGGCGCAAAACCTCCAGCACCCGGGGGCTGAATTCGGGCAGTTCATCCAGAAACAGCACGCCCCGGTGGGCCAGGGAGATTTCGCCCGGATGGGGCCAGTTGCCACCGCCCACCAGCCCCGCGTGCGAGATGGTGTGATGGGGCGCGCGAAACGGCCGTTGGGTGATGAGCGGCTGGTCGGGCGGCAGTTGGTCCGCCACCGAGTAGATGCGGGTGACCTCCAGGGCTTCGTCCACGGTCATGCGGGGCAGGATGCCGGGCAGGGCTCGGGCCAGCAAGGTTTTGCCCGCGCCGGGCGGCCCCACCATGAGCACGTTGTGCCCCCCGGCCGCGGCGACTTCCAGGGCGCGTTTGGCGTGCTCCTGGCCTTTGATGTCCGCGAAGTCGGTGAGCCCTTGTGCGGGGGGCAGGTCGGTGATGGGCGTGTGCGGGGTGGGCGTCAGGGGCCGCGCGCCGCGCAGATGAGCCACCAGTTGGGCCACGGTCTCGACGCCATACACCTCGATGCCGGGGATGAGCGCGGCCTGGGGCGCGTCGGCCGCGGGCAGGTAGATTTGGCGCAAGCCGTGGGCCCGGGCGCTGGCCGCGATGGCCAACGCGCCGCGCACATGCCGCACCCGGCCGTCCAGCGCCACTTCGCCCACCACCAGCGCCTGGGCCAGCGCGTCCGCGGGGATTTGGTCCGTGAGCAGCAAGATGCCCAGCGCGATGGGCAAGTCGTACACGGGGCCGGCTTTGCGCACCGAGGCGGGGGCCAGGTTGACCACGATGCGCCGGCGGGGCACCACCAGGCCGCTGTTGCGCAGCGCGGCCTGCACCCGCTCACGGCTCTCTTGCACCGCGGTGTCGGGCAGGCCGACGATGGTAATGCCCGGCAGGCCCCGGCCGTAATCCACTTCCACCTCGACCAGTACCCCGTCCAGGCCCACCAGCGCGCAGGCATTCACCCGGGACAGCATAGGCATCCTCCTCGAGGGCGTGGTCAGGTCGCGTCCGGCGGCGGTATCTTCTCCAGACGCAGGCGGTCAATGCGCAGGCCGTCCATGCGCTCCACGGTCAGGCGCACGCCGTCCCAGGTCACCTGGTCGCCCTCGCGGGGGATGCGCCCCAGACGGCCCAGGACGAACCCGGCCACGGTGTCGTAGTGCGGGTCGTGCAGGTGGATGCCCAGGGCTTCGTTGACATCGTCCATGAGGGCCATGCCATCCACCAGCCACGACCCATCGGGTTGGGGCTGCACATCGGGACGTTCCTGGTCGAAGGGGTCGCTGACCTCGCCCACCAGTTCTTCCAGCACATCTTCCAGGGTCACCAGCCCCGCGGTGCCGCCGTATTCGTCCACCACCACCGCGATGTGCTGCCGTTTTTCGCGGAAGAGGCGCAACAGTTCGCGAATGGGCAGGCTTTCGGGTACGAACAGGGCTTCGTCGGCCACTTCGCGGGCCGGGGTGCCGTTGACTTGCCCTTCGGCCAGGCGCGGCAGGATGGACTTCAAGTGCACGATGCCCACGATGTGGTCCAGGTCGCCCTGGTAGAGGGGGATTTTGGTGACGCCGTGCTTGGCGGCCAGCCGCACCGCGTCGGCCAGGGGCGCGTCCGCGGGCGCGGCCACGATGTCGGTGCGGGGTACCATGACCTGACGCACCAGCACTTGCGAGAAGTCCAGCACCGCGTGGATGATTTCGCCCTCTTCTTCGGGCAAGAGCCCCTCGGCCTCCGACTCCTGCACCAGGTACTTGAGTTCTTCCAGGCTCAGGCTGCCGTGGGCCTGGGCCTGGAGCCCAAACCAGCCCAGGATGGTGCGCGTTATCCAGTCGAGCAGGTCAATGAACCAGCGAAAGACCACCAGGAAGACCTGCATCAACGGCGCCAGGGCCGCGGCGGTGACTTCGGGGTGGCGCAACGCGGCCACTTTGGGCACCTGCTCGCCCAGCACCACGTGCAGGCTGGTGACGATGACCAGCGAGAGGGCCAGGGGCAAAGCCGGCAGCACGGCCTGCAACAGGCTCAGCCAGGCCGGAAGTTGGGCTTCCCCCAGCAGCCCGTGCAGCAGCGCCTCGAAGGTGCTTTCGCCCACCGCGCCTAAGGCCAGGCTGACGATGGTCACGCCCAGTTGCGCGGCGGCGACCAGCCGGTCGCGGCTTTGGGGGCTCTCGAGCCATTGCAGCACCAGGCGCGCGCCCCGGTGGCCCTGCTCGGCCAGGGCCATGAGTCGCGGCTTGCGGCTGACCACCACCGCAAATTCAACGGTTACGAAGAAGGCGTTGAGCGCGATGAGCAGCGCGATGAGGGCGAAGTCGAGAAGCAAAATCATAGGGCGGGTGAATACCTCCGTTCGCGTGGGGGTATTCTATCGCAAAATCGCCACCGCGGCATAGCCGACCACGGCCTCATAATCGCCGGTGACATCGCCCGAGGTGGCATAATGCAGCAGTTTGGCCTGCTGCGCGCCCCAATCGCGCGCGGCCCACAGCATGGCCGCCAAGGCCGCCCGGCCACAAGCCTGGGCCATGCCTTGCTCTTCGGCCAACAGCACGCCCAGGGGGTCCAGCGCGAGCACCCGTCGCAGCATCTCCCGGTCCAGCCGCTGCGCCACGGCCTGGGGGAAGTAGTGCGACAGGTCGCTGCTGGCCACGATGAGGTCGCGGGCCGGGTCCAGCAACGCGGCCAGCGCGTGCCCCACGGCTTCGAGCACCGCGGGCTCCACGGTGCGGAACATGAGGGGAAGGATGCGGAAGCCGGGGGCCAGGGCCCGTTGCAAGAAGGGCAACTCCATCTCTAAGGAATGCTCGGGGTCTTGGGCCACGGGGGTGAGCCCCAGGCCCAAGGCGTCCATCAGGGCCTGGTTCAGCGCGGCCAGCATGTCGGTCGCCACGGGCACCACGCCCAAGGGCGTTTCGTAAGCCTGGTGCGCGGTGGTCAATATGGGGGGACGGTAGACATAGTGCATGGGCCCGAGCAAGGCCACATGACGCACCGCGCGGCCGCGTACCGCGGCGAAGGCTGTGCCGGCCACCGGGCCCGAGTAGCGAATGCCCGCGTGGGGCGCGACCAGGGCCAGGGGTGGACCGGGCAGGTCGGGCAGGCGGGCCGCACCTTGCTCCAGCAGCCGGTCCACCTGCGCGGCCAAAACCGCCGCGTCGTTGGGATACCACTGCCCGCGCAGCGGCGACGGTCGGATGGTCGGTAGTGTCTGGAACATGGCCCCCTCCGGGTTACGCGCGGCGCTCGGCCGCGCGGGATGGGCGCCGGACCTCAGGGGGCAATCTGGATGTTGAGGGTGTAGGTCGTGCAGCGCACCGCGCTGTCAATGCACACATCCACATCGCCCTGATAGAGGCCCGGCTGTTGGGCGCGTAGCACCAGGCGCACCGGCAGCGAGCCCGCAGGCGGGATGGGTGCCTCGAAGTAATAGGAGGTGAAGCCCGCGCCGGGCACGATGTCGGTGGTGCGCGGACGGGTCTCCATCACCTTCAGGCCGTTCAGCAGGCTGTCGTCCAGGTCAATGCTGTCCAGCACCCGCGAGCGGTTGGCCTGATTGTGGATGACGATGTTCACGACGATGTCCTCACCCACCTGGCCGTGGGTGGGGGCCTGCACCTCCAGGGCGACTTGTTCGGGCTCGCGGGTCGCCAACAGGACCCCGCCCACGCCCGTGACGAAGCAGACGCCGCAACCCACCAACAAGAGCACAAGCACGCCGACAATTATCCACAAAGTGCGTTTGGACATGGTGCCCTCCTGAAGTGGGGAAGATTGTATGGAGAATCGGCGGGGTAGCCGCTATCTATGCTGCATTATAGCGAAGGAAAAGGGGCTTGTATAGTGACACGCGGCGGGCGCGGGCTCAGGCCGTGGCCGATGAAGACCGCTGATTTTGGGCCTGACGCCAGAGGGCCTGCGCGGCCGCGCGGTTGGTGGGGGTGTCGCCGCCCAACATGCCGGCCAGTTCGGCCAGGCGGCTTTCGGGGTCGGTCAGGGGGCGCACCAGGGTGCGGGTGCGTTGGCCGTCCACCACTTTTTCCACCCGCAAATGCTGGTCGCCAAAGGCCGCCAGTTGAGGCAGGTGGGTGACGCACAACACCTGGTGATGGCGGGCCAGTTCCCAGAGCATGGCGCCCACCACCGCGCCGACCCGTCCGCCGATGCCCTGGTCGATTTCGTCGAAAATCAGGGTGGGCACCGGGTCGGCCTGGGCCAGCGCGGCCTTGAGGGCCAGCATCAGGCGCGAAGTCTCGCCGCCCGACGCGATTTTGGCCAGGGGCTTGAAGCCTTCGCCGGGGTTGGGCGCGATGAGGAATTCCACCTGGTCGATGCCGTGCGCGTCGTAGGCCACGGTCTCGCCGTTGGGCAGGGGCAGGCCGTGAGGGTCTGCGCGAGTGGCCAGGTGGACGCGGAAGCGCGCCGCGGCCATGCGCAGCCGCTGCAGCCCTTGCTCCACCTGTTGGGCCAGCCGGTCCGCGGCCGCGTGGCGGGCCTGCGACAGTTCCCAGGCCCGTTGGCCGGCCTCGCGGCGCAGCGCGTCCCGGCGGGCCTCCAGCGCCGCGATACGGTCGCCGGCCGTTTCGATGGCGTCCAGTTCGGCCTGGGCCTTTTGGGCAAAAGCCAGCACATCGTCCAAAGTGGGCCCATATTTGCGCTTCAGGTCGTCGAGCAGGGCCAGGCGGCTCTCGACTTCGTCCAGGCGGCGGGGGTTGAACTCCAGTTGCTCCGCGTAGTCGCGCAAGGCACGGGCCAGGTCGCTCAGCCCTTCGAGATGGGTCTGGGCCTGCGCGGCCAGGTCGGCCTGCGACGCGTCCACCGCGGCCAGGTGCTCCAGCGCATCCACCACCTGTCCCAGCGCGTCGGTGACCGCGGGGGCGTCGGGCAGGCCTTCGTCGAGCACCAGCAAAGCCTGCTGCACCAGCGAGGCCAGTTGTTCCGCGTGGGCCAGGCGGGTGCGCTCGGCCCGCAGGGCGGCTTCCTCCGCGGGGTCGGGCCGGGCCGCCGTGATTTCTTCGATTTGATAGCGCAGCAAATCGGCCTGGCGGGCTGCGTCCCGCTCCAGCGCCCGCAGGCGTTCCAGTTCGGCGTCCACCTCGCGCAGTTGGTGGTAGGTTGCGCGGTAGGCCTGGAGCAAGGGCTCGGCCCGCGCGAAGCGGTCCAACAAAGCCCGGTGGGCCGGCACCCGCAGCAGCGAAAGGTGCGCGGCCTGACCGTGGATGTCCACCAGCGCCGCACCCACCTTGCGCAACAGGGCCACGCTCACGCTGCGGCCGTTGAGCCGGGCGATGTGACGCCCTTGGCGGCGCACTTCGCGGGCCAGAATGACCCGGTCGGGCGCGTCGGGGTCCAGCAGGTCTTCGGCGGCCAGCCATTCGCGCACCTGCGCGCCCGCGGTGCCCGTCAGGGTGAAGATGCCCTCGACATAGGCCCGGTCCGCGCCTTCGCGGATGAGCAGGGTGTCGGCGCGCGCGCCCAGCAGCAGTTGCACCGCGTCGAGCAAGATGGACTTGCCCGCGCCGGTCTCACCGGTGAGCACCGTGAGGCCGGGGCCCAGGGTGAGGTGCACGCGCTCGATGATGGCCAGGTTTTGCACGCGCAATTCGGTGAGCATGAGCCTTCGTCTCCGGGGCGCAGGTGGCCCCTGGGCATTATACCGCGGCCCTTGGGGTATAATCGCGGCCGGAGAGCGTATGATGGACGAATCACGGCCTGCGGCCGGGGCCGCCGAGCCCGAGCCGCAATCCCCCGACGACGAGTCGCCCGCGGCCGAGGAGCCTGCCGAGCCCCCCGCGGCCGAAGCCGCGCGCGCGGCGCCCGCGCCGGGCGAGCCGGACCCGGCGGCGGACGCGCGGCCCGCGCGCCCGCGTCGCGGTGCCGCGCGGCGCTCACCCTTTGCCCCGCTGGACGCGCACGAGCAGGCCCGCTTGCGGCGCTTCTTGTTGCGCTGGACCCGGCCGGGTTGTGGGCTGGCCGTGACTTTTGGGCTGACGCTGGCAGTGTGGGCCTGGGCTGCGGTGCATCCGCATCCCGTGTTGTGGCTGCTGGGCGCGCTGCTCACGCCCTGGGTCACACCGGTGGTGGGCGGCGCGCTGGGCCTGGTGTTGGGCCTGCGGCCGGTGTTGCGGCGGGCCGCGGGGCTCACCCTGGGCCTGGGGCTGGCCGCGTGGGTTGTGGGCTACGCGGTGGGCCGCTGGGCCGCCCCCGCGGGCGCGGCCTGGGCGCTGGACGCGCAGACCTGGGTCGGCCCCGACATGACCACCTTCGTGGTCACGCTGGTCGCCGCGGCCTGGGGGACGGTGTTGCTGGCCCGGCGTCGTGCCGCGGCGTTGCTGCCCGGCGCGGCCCTGACCTGGGCGCTGGCGCTGCCGCTGTTTTGGGCCGGCGTGTTCGTGGCCCGGCACGACCTGCCCGCCGCGCAGGACGCGCTGGTGGCCTTCGCCACCCATTGGTTTTGGTCGTGGGTGCTGGCCGGGGTGACCCTGGTCTTCCTGGGGCTGTACCCTACTTCCTGGACCGGCTATGGTTTGCTGGTGCTCTTCTTCGTGCTGGGCCTGGGTTCCTTCCTTTTCTATGCCGAAGCCGATTTGCAGCGACGGCTGCCCACGGCCGAGGCGCCGGTCGTGGCGACCGCGACCGCGGCCCCTGCGCCCTCCGCGCGGCCGAGCCCCGCGCCTTCGGCCACGCCCACCGCGACCCCGACGCCCACGCCGTCGCCGTTGCCCAGCCCCACGCCCACCGCGGCCGGCGCGGTGGCGACTTACACCGTGGTGTGGCCCACGGCCACCCCTTCCCCCACGGCCACGCCCATGTATGCGGTGGTGCGGGCGTCGGCCCGCTACACCGGCATCTATGTGCGCGAGGGCCCCGGCTTCGATTACCCGGCCTTCACCGGCTTGCTCAACGGCACCCAGGTTGTCGTGCTGCCCGAACAGGCCGAAGCCGACGGTTTGCAATGGGTCAAGGTGCGTTTCGAGGAATTCGGCCGCGTCAAAGAGGGCTGGGTGCTGTATCATCTGCTGCTGTTCGTCACGCCAACCCCGACGCCCCTGGATTGAGGGGCCGGGCTTACATCCGACCCAAGGAGGTCTCTATGCCCCGCAAGGACATCCGCTTCGGCACCGATGGCTGGCGCGGCACCATCGCCGAGGATTACACCTTCGCCAATGTGCGCCGCGCCGCGCAGGGGTTCGCCCGCTATCTGTTGGACCAGGGCCACCGGGGCGCGTGGGTGGTGGTGGGGTATGACAAGCGTTTCCACTCCGAGAATTTCGCCGCGGCCGCGGCCGAGGTGCTGGCCGCCCACGACCTGCGGGTGTACCTCACCCAGGAGGCCACGCCCACGCCCGTGATTTCCTACGCGGTGGTGGACAAGGGCGCGGTGGCGGCCATCAACATCACCGCGTCGCACAACCCGCCCGGCGACAACGGCTTCAAAGTGCGCGACCAGCACGGCGGCGCGCTGCCCCCGGCCGCGCTGCGGGCCGTCGAGACGCACATCCCCGCGACCGAGGACGCGGTGGTGCGCGTGCCCCTGGCCGAAGCCCAGGCCCAGGGCCGGGTGGTGCTCTTCGACCCCAAGCCCGCCTACATCGCCCACCTGCGCGAGTTGGTGGACCTGGAGCGCATTCGCGACGCCGGCCTCAAGGTGCTGGTGGACCCCATGTGGGGCAACGGCGCGGGGTGGTTCCCCCGGCTCATCGGCGGCGGGCGCACGGTGGTGGAAGAAATCCACAATGTGCGCAATCCCATCTTCCCCGAGATGAAGCGGCCCGAGCCCATTCCGCCCAATGTGGATGTGGGCCTGGCCGAGACGGTGTGTCGCGGCGCGGATGTGCTCATCATCAACGACGGCGACGCCGACCGCCTGGGCCTGGGCGACGAGCACGGCCGCTTCGTGGATCAACTCAAGGTCTACGGCCTGCTGGCTTACTACTTCCTGGAAGTGCGGGGCGAGCGCGGGCCCATCGTCAAGACCATCTCGACCACCGCGCTGCTCAACAAGATGGGCCGGCAATACGGCGTGCCCGTATACGAGACGGGCGTGGGCTTCAAGTATGTGGCGCCCAAGATGCTGGAAGTGAACGCCCTGCTGGGCGGGGAAGAGTCGGGGGGCTACGCGTTCCGCAACCACGTGCCCGAGCGGGACGGCATCCTGGCCGGGCTGTATGTGCTGGACATGATGGTGCGGCTGAACAAGAAGCCGTCGGAGTTGGTGGACCTGCTCTTCCGCGAAGTGGGCCCCACCCACTACAAGCGCATTGATGTGCCCTTCCAGGGCGACCGGGGCCCCATCGAGGCCCGGGTGCGCGCGGCCCGACCCGCGACCATCGGCGGGCTCAAGGTGGTGGGCTTTCGGGACATTGACGGCTACCAGTTCTTGCTGGAAGACGGCGGCTGGCTGCTCATTCGCTTCTCGGGCACCGAGCCCTTGCTGCGGGTGTATTGCGAGACCACGGACCCGGCCCGCCTGGACGCGATTCTGCACGACGGCCTGCGCATCGCGGGCGTAACCCCACCCGCGGAGGCTTGAGGCCATGTGGGTGGACACCCACACGCACCTGCACCTGGACGCGTTCGACCCCGACCGGGACGCGGTGGTGCAACGGGCCCGCGCCGCGGGCGTGACCCGCTGGGTGGACCCCGCCCTGGATGTGCCCTCGGCCCGCCGCGCGCTGGCCCTGGCCGAGCAGTGCGGCGAGGGTTACTTCGTGGCCGTGGGCGTGCACCCCAACAGCGTGGCCCAGGCCTGGCGCGGTCGCCGCACCCTCGAGGCGCTGCGCGAGTTGGCAGAGCATCCGCGCGTGGTGGCCATCGGCGAGATTGGCCTGGACTACTACCGGGACTACACCCCGCCCGCGCAGCAGCGGGCCGCACTGGAGGCGCAACTGGCCCTGGCCGCGGAGGTGGGCCTGCCCGTCATTCTGCACCAGCGCGCGTCGGTGGACGACCTGCTGGATATGCTGGCCGACTGGGTCGCGGATTTGCGCGCCCAGGGGCATCCGTTGGCCGCGCGGCCGGGCGTGCTGCATTCCTTCTCGGGCACGGCGGAACAGGCCTTGCGGGCCGTGGCCTTGGGCTTCTTCATCGGCATCACGGGCCCGGTGACCTTCAAGAACGGCGCGACCATGCGGGCCGTGGCCCAGGCCGTACCCGCGGCGCGGCTGCTGGTGGAAACCGACGCGCCGTTCATGGCGCCGCATCCGCAGCGGGGCAAGCGCAACGAGCCCGCGTGGGTCGTGTGGGTGGGGCGCAAGGTGGCCGAAGTGCGGGGTGTGCCGGAAGAAGAGATGGCGTTTGTCACAACGCGTAACGCCGAGACATTGTTTCATTTCGTTACATAATGCTTTAGCAGCGTTGACAGGCTGGGGCCTTTATGCTATAGTTTAGTTTGCCCTATTCGTAAAAGCCCACTCTCTCGGAAGGAGGAGTATATGTGGCGTAATCGCAAACTTTGGCTGGTGTTCGCTTTGGTAGCGATGCTGGCCCTCGCGTTGGCGGCTTGTGGTCAGGAGCAGGCTCCGGCCACCGAGGCTCCGGCCACCGAAGCGCCGATGACCGAAGAGGCGCAGCCGACCGAGGCCCCGCAGCCTACCGAAGAGGCGAAGCCGACCGAAGAGCCCAAGCCGGCGCACACCGGTGCCTGGGTGGACGAGGTGACCTTCATCACCGAGACCGACAGCCAGGCCGCGGTCACCCGGCTGCAAGAAGGGCTCATTGATGTTTATGCCTTCACCATCGGTAACCCCGACCTGTACAAGACGGCCAAAGAGGACCCCAACATCAAAGTTGTCGAGTTCTTCGGCGTCTACAACGAACTGACCATCAACCCCTACGGCGTGGAAGCCGAGGATGGCGTCGTCACCGAGCGGGATGGCACCAAGGTCAAGCCCGAATTCGACAACGGCGCGATGAACCCCTTCGCCGACCCCAAGGTGCGCGAGGCCATGAACTGGCTGGTGGACCGGAACTACATCGCCCAGGAAATCATGGGCGGTCTGGCCACCCCCAAGTATCTGCCCATCACCAGCGCCTTCCCCGACTATGCCCGCTACATTGACACCGTGCGGGAAGTCGAGGCCAAGTACGCCTACAACTTCGAGAAGGCCAAGGAAGTCATCACCGCCGAAATGGAAGCCATGGGCGCGGAGATGGGTGAGGACGGCATTTGGACCTACAACGGCCAACCCGTCACCATCATCATCCTCATCCGTGTTGAAGACGAGCGCAAGGAAATCGGCGACTATGTCGCCAACCAGTTGGAAGAACTGGGCTTCAAGGTCGAGCGCCGCTACGGTACCTTCTCCGACCTGGGCGCTTACTGGATTCGCGGCAACCCCGCGGACGGTGAGTGGCACATCTACACCGGCGGCTGGATTACCACCGCGGTGAGCCGCGACCAGGGCGGCAACTTCGAGTTCTTCTACACCCCGCGCGGGTTGGGCATTGCCCTGTGGCAGGCCTATCGCAACTCGCCCGACTTCGACACCGCGGCCGAGAAGTTGGCCAACAACGACTTCGCGGACATGGCCGAGCGCGACGAACTGTTCCGCACCGCGTTGAGCCTGGCCAACGAAGAGGCCGTGCGCATCTGGCTGGTGGACCAGAAGTCCTTCTCCGTGGTCCGCAGCGACATCCATGTGGCCTATGACCTGGCCGGCGGTATCTCCGGTGCGGTCTTGTGGCCCTACACCCTGCGCGTGGGCGACGAGCCCGGCGGCAGCGTGACCTGGGTGAACGCGGACATCCTGTCCGATGTGTGGAACCCGGTGGCCGGTTCCGACGCCATCTACGACATGCAGGCCATTCGGGCCACGGGCGACTGGGGCGTCGTCAGCGACCCCTACACCGGCCTGGCCTGGCCGCAGCGCATCGAGAAGGCCGAGGTCTTCGCGGTGAAGGGCACCCCCATCACCAAGACCCTGGATTGGGTGAGCCTCGAGTTCGTGGATGAAATCCAGGTGCCCGACGACGCCTGGGTGGACTGGGACGCGGAAGCCCAGAAGTTCATCACCGCGGGCGAGAAGGGCGAGCCCATGACCGCTCGGGTCAAGAGCGTGGTGTACTATCCGGAAGACCTGTACGACAAGGTCACCTGGCACGACGGCAGCCCCTTCGATGTGGCCGACATCGTCATGAGCCTCATCATGACCTTCGACCGGGGCAAGGAAGCCAGCGCCATCTTCGACGAGTCCTACCAGCCTGACTTCGAGTCCTTCCTGAGCGTGTTCAAGGGCGTGCGCATCGTTTCCGAGCAACCGCTGGTCATCGAGTACTACACCGACTCCTTCCAGTTGGATGCGGAACTGAATGTGTCCACCCTGTGGCCGCAGTACGGCTACGGCGAGGGCGCCTGGCACACCGTGGCCCTGGGCGTGCTGGCCGAGCAGAACCAGGAACTGGCCTTCAGCGCGGACAAGGCCGACGCGCTGGAAATCGAGTGGATGAACTTCGTGGCCGGCCCGAGCCTGGAAATCCTGGCCAAGTACCTGGATCAGGCCATGGCCGACAACTACATCCCCTACGCCAACACCATGAGCGCCTATGTGACCGAGGATGAGGCCAAGGCCCGCTGGGAGAACCTGAAGGCCTGGTACGACGCCAAGGGTCACTTCTGGGTCGGCACCGGTCCCTTCTACCTGGACGGCGTCTTCCCGCTGGAGAAGACCGTGGTGCTGAAGCGCTACGAGGCCTATCCGGACCCGTCGGACAAGTGGCTGGGCTTCGGTGAGCCCAAACTGGCCACCGTGTCCATCGAAGGGCCGGCCCGGGTCTCCACGAGCGCGGGCGAGGCGGTCTTCGATGTGTATGTGACCTTCCAGGACGCGCCTTACCCCGCGGATGAAATCAGCGGCGTCAAGTACCTGCTGTTCGACTCCCAGGGTACGGTCGTGGCTTCGGGTTCCGCCGACCTGGTGGAAGACGGACACTATCAGGTTACCCTGAGCGGTGATGTCCTCGGCCAACTGGGCGTGGGCGCCAACCGCCTGGAAGTGGCCGTCACCTCCATCCGGGTCTCGGTGCCCGCGCTGGAGAGCATCGAGTTCCTCTCCATCCCGTAACCATGCGGCGAGACGCACGCATGTAGGGATACGCACAACAAACAGGGGGCGGGCCATCCACGCCCGCCCCTTGTTTTCCCCACCCCTCTGGGGGCAATCCCATCCCACTTGGACGAAGGTGGTGATATGGCCGAACAAGTTGGTGGCCCTGCGCCGCAAGGCGAGCAGCGAGGGACCGGGGCCCGTGGCGCCCCCAGCACCTGGAAGCGCTTGTTGCGCTACACCCTGACCCGCCTGGTGGCCTTGTTCATTACCGTGGTCATCGGCGTGTACCTGACCATCCTCATCGCCAACATGGGCGGGTATGTGGATGAGATTCGGCGCTCTCAAATCCGCGAGCAAATCGCGGTCAAGTTCCAGAACGACCCGGCTTTTCGGGCCCTGCCCCCCGAGGAGCGCCAAAAGCGCATTGACGCCGAGGTCGCGGTCGAAGAAAAGCGCCTGGGCCTGGACAAGCCTTTCCTGGTGCGCAGTTTCAATTACCTCAAGCATGCCTTGACCCTGGACCTGGGCCGCTCGGAGAACATGACCAGCGACTCGGGCTCGCGGCAGGTGCGCCTCATCATCCTGGAGCGGCTGCCCGCGACCCTGGTGCTGTTCGGCACTTCCCAGATTGTGCTCTTCGCCATCGCCCTCTACATCGCGCTGTATCTGTCGCGACACTACGGCAGTTGGCTGGACCGCTTCTTCGTGGCCCTGTCGCCCCTGTCGTCGGCTCCGGGGTGGTTCTACGGCATCTTCCTCATCTTGATTTTCGCGGCCTGGCTGAAATGGCTGCCCTTCGGCGGCATGGTCTCGGTGCCGCCGCCGGAGAGCCCGGTGCGCTACGCCCTGGATGTGGCCTATCACATGATTCTGCCCATTATGGCCCTGACGCTGAGTTCCATCTTCATCAGCGTGTATGGCTGGCGCACTTTCTTCTTGATTTTCTCCAGTGAAGATTATGTGGAAATGGCGCGGGCCAAGGGTGTGCACCCGCGGGCCATCGAGCGCCGGTACATTTTGCGGCCCACCCTGCCCACCATCATCACCAGTTTCGCCCTGGGGGTGATTGGCGTGTGGATGGGCGCGCCCATTTTCGAGACCATCTTCAACTGGCCGGGCCTGGGGCGGGTGCTCTTCCACGCGGTGCAGTTGTTTGATACCCCCGTCATCGTGGGCTCGAATGTGATTTTCGCCTACTTGCTGGCCCTGACCGTCTTCCTGCTGGACATCATCTACGCCATCGTAGACCCGCGGGTGACGGTAGGCGGTGGGCGCCAATCCTGACCGATAGGACCTCGCGCAAGGAGGACAGTGCCCAATGTTACGGGGTGCCTTCAAAGAACTTGTACGCTACCCTTCGGCTTTGGCCGGTCTGGTGGTCATCATCTTTTTGGTGGCGGTGTCCATTTACACGGTCATCACCATCCCTTACGAGGAGGCCATTCGGCTTTGGCGGGGCGGTGAGGAAATTTGGGGCGATGTGCCCAAACTGGCCGCGCCGGCGTGGTTCAACAACTTCACGGCCAAGAAGCGCCCGCTGACCATCAAGATGACCTCGGACGACGAAGCGGGCGTCGAGCGCAAGCAGGCCCAGGTCAGCGACGCTTTGTGGACCGACGATGTGGTCTACTCCTTCGACTACCCGTACGACGACTTCCCGCAAGAGATTGCCGTCACCCTGCTCGCGCAGGTGCGTGAGAAGGCGCCGTATGTCTCCCTGATTTGGGTCAAGCCCGACGGCACGGAAGTGCGACTGGCCGACATGGCGGTGGAAGGCGGCAAGCGGGTCTATCGGGTGTCGCAGGACGAGAAACTGGGCCGCAAGTTGAAACTGCCCGAGAATGTCAACCCCGTGGTCGGCCTGTTTGCCGAAGACCCCACGGCCGCGGAGCCCGTTCCGATGAAGGGCACTTATCAGGTGCGCCTGGAAGGCACGCTGTTCGAGCCCGAGGACACCCTGCAGAGCAAGTTGGTGGTCTATGGCACCGTCTACGGTTGGGCGGGCACCGACCATCTGCGCCGGGACCTGGGCATCGCGCTGCTCTGGGGTACGCCCGTGGCGCTGTCCTTCGGCCTGCTGGCGGCCATGGGCACCACGGTGCTCACCATGCTCATCGCGGCCATCGGCGTGTGGTACGGCGGCTGGGTGGACGCGCTGATTCAGCGCATCACCGAGGTCAACCTGGTGCTGCCCGTCTTGCCCATCTTGATTATGATTGGCGTGTTCTACACCCGCAGCCTGTGGGCCATGCTGGGCGTCATCATCCTGCTGAGCATCTTCGGCGCGGGCATCAAGACCAACCGGGCCATCTTCTTGCAGGTCAAGGCCCAGCCCTACATCGAAGCCGCCAAAGCCTATGGGGCCAGCGACTGGCGCATCATTTTCTTCTACATGGTGCCCCGCATCATCCCCACCATCATCCCGTCGCTGGTTACCCTCATCCCCTCGTTCGTGTTCTTGGAGGCTTCGCTGGCCGTGTTGGGCCTGGGCGACCCGGTGCTGCCCACCTGGGGCAAGGTCATTGACGACGCGCGCGCCAACGGCGCCCTCTACCAGGGCCTGTATTACTGGGTGCTGGAGCCTTCGTTCTTGCTGATGATTACGGGCATTGGCTTCGCCATGCTGGGCTTCTCGCTGGATCGGGTGTTCAACCCGCGGCTGCGCGAACTGTAGCCCACCGCATCCCCCTATGGAGTGAGAGTGGACCGATGAGTGGTCAACCTTCTACCTCGGCGCAACCGGTGCTCAAGACCGAAGACCTGGTGCTGTACTTCCGCACGACCAAGGGCGTGGTGCAGGCCGTGGACCATGTGGACTTCGAACTGGATGAGGGGCGCGCGGTGGTGGTCATCGGCGAATCGGGGTGCGGCAAGACCTCGTTCGCCAAGGCCGTGCTGCGGCTGCTACCGCGCAATGTCCATACCTACACCGGCCGGGTGTATCTGGACGGCCAGGACATCATGGCGCTGGACGATGAAGACTTTCGGCTGCACATCCGCTGGGCCAAGATGTCCCTGGTGCCGCAAGCGGCCATGAACGCGCTCAACCCCGTGTTGCGGGTGAGCGACCAGGTCGCGGAGCCGCTGCTCATCCACGAAAAGGATGTCTCGCGCGAAGAGGCCCTGGAGCGGGCCCGCGAGATGTTCCGCTTCGTGGGGGTGCCCGAATCGTTCCTCAGTCGCTACCCCTTCGAATTGAGCGGCGGCATGCGGCAGCGGGTGGCCATCGCCATGGCCCTCATCACCCGGCCGCGGCTCATCATTCTGGACGAACCGACCTCGGCCCTGGATGTGCTGACCCAGGCCAACATCATGAATGTGCTCAAGAAAATCAAGTGGGAGACCGGCACCAGTTACATGCTCATCACCCACGATGTGGCCACTTCCAGCGAGTTGGCCGACGATGTGGCCGTGATGTACGCGGGGCAAATGGTGGAGAACGCGGACGCGGAATCGTTCTTCAAGGAGCCGCTGCATCCTTACGCCCGCATGCTCATGGCCGCGGTGCCCAAACTGCGTGGCGACGAAGACCTGGAGTTCATCCCCGGTCAGCCGCCCAGTTTGCTCGACCCGCCCACGGGCTGCCGTTTCGCGGACCGGTGTCCCTTCCGCTTCGACAAGTGCGACCAAGACCCGCCCATGTTCCTGGTGGACGGGCGCAAGGTCAAGTGCTGGCTGTTCGAGAAAGACGCCCAGGGTGTGTACGGCACCCAGCCCGCGGTCGCCACGGGCGACTGAACCTGCCGGTTAGGGAGGCTTCCGCATGACCACGATGACGCAAACTGCCCCGCAAGCGGCCCCCGCGAGCGAGCGACCGGTTCTGCTTTCGGTGCGCCATCTCAAGGTGTGGTACGAACTGCGCAAATGGGGCTTCGGCCTGGCCGGATATGTCAAGGCCGTGGACGATGTGTCGTTCGACCTGCACGAGGGCGAGGCCATCGCCATCGTGGGCGAGAGCGGCTGCGGCAAATCCAGCCTGATGAAGGCCATCCTGGGCCTGGTGCCCCCGCACGACGGCCAGATTCTGTACCAGGGCCAGGACATCTTCGCCGGCGGCCGGGCCGGCCTGCGCTGGTATCGCTCGCAGGTGGGCTACGTGCAGCAAGACCCCTTCGGCGCGCTGCCGCCTTTCATGAGCGTGCGCCGCATCCTCGAAGAGCCGCTCATCCTGGTCGGCGTCAAAGACCGCGACGAGCGCCTGGCCCGCATTCGCGCGGTCATGGAAGAGGTCAAACTCAGCCCGCCCGAGGACTTCCTCAACAAATTCCCCCACATGCTCAGCGGCGGGCAGCAGCAGCGGGTGGTCATCGCTCGGGCCATGATTCGCAACCCCAAACTCATGGTCGCGGACGAGCCCGTCTCCATGCTCGACGCGTCGGTGCGCGTTGAAATCCTCAAACTGCTGCGGCAGATTCAAGAAGAACACAACCTGGCCGTCATCTACATTACCCACGACCTTTCGACGGTGCGCTACTTCTCCGAACGCATCTTCGTGATGTACGCGGGCAAGGTCATCGAAAAGGCCAGCACCGACGAATTGCTGTGGCATCCGCAGCACCCCTATACCCTGGCGCTGCTCAACGCCATCTCGGACCCCGACGCGGCCAACGCGCGCAAACTGCGGGAGGTGCCGCCGGGTGAGCCGCCCAGCCTGGTCACGCCGCCGCCCGGCTGTCGTTTCCACCCCCGCTGCAAGTACGCCATCGAGGGCGAGTGCGATGTGAATGTGCCGCCCGAGTTCCCCACGCGGCCGCAACACCTGACCGCGTGCTGGCTGTACGATGAGCGCTACGCGCAGCAGCGGCAGGCGTTGGAGGCCGACCTGGGCGACTTGGCCTGAGCCGCGGCCGCGCGGGGCGGCGAGGAGAACGCCATGATTGTCAGCCGCTGGCCTCCCCGGCGTTTGCTCATCCTGGCCGCGGCCCTGTTGTTCCTGGGCGCGGGCTTGCCCTTCTTGATGGTGGTCAAGGTGTTGGAGGCCACCTTCTTGCTGGCCTTCATCAGTTACGGGGCCACGCTGTCGGGGGCCTTTTTGGGCTATTTGGGCATTTTGCACTATGTGCGGCCGCCGGGCCGCGGGTTGTGACGGCCTTCGCGGGCCGCCCCTGGCCGGACCTTCGCATACACCATGACGGCACCCACCCTGTTCATCTTCAACCCCACGGCCAACAACGGCCAGGCCGCGCGCCTGGCGCCTCTGCTGCAAGAAGCCTTGCGCCAGAGTGCGGCCCCCTGGGAGTGGGCCGAAACCCAGGGGCGGGCCCACGCGGTGGGCCTGGCCCAGGAAGCCGCGCAGCGCGGCTTTAAGCGCGTGGTGGCCTTGGGCGGCGACGGCACCGTGCACGAGGTGCTCAACGGCCTCATGCAGGTGCCCGCGGCGCAGCGCCCCGCGCTCGCGGTGGTGCCCATTGGCACCGGCAACGACTTTGCCCACGCGGTCGGCGCGCCGCGCGACCCGCGCGCGGCCGTGCGCTGGGCCCTGCAGGCCCCCACTCGCGCCCTGGATGTGGGCCGGGTGCGCGACAACAACGGCCGGGTGGAATATTGGGGCAATACCTTCGGTGTCGGCTTCGACGCGGTGGTCACCATCCGCTCGCGGCGGCTGGCCTTGCGGGGCTTCTTGCGCTACCTGGTGGCCGTGCTGCAAACCATCTGGCACGACCATCGGCCCTGGTCGGGCCATCTGCGCGTGGACGACCAGGAACTCACGGCCGAGTTTCTGATGCTGGTGCTGTGCAACGGCCCGCGCGAGGGCGGCGGGTTCCACATTGCGCCCCATGCCCGGCCCGACGACGGCCTGTTCCACTACCTGCTGGTCCCCGGCGTGTCGCGGGGCACCATGTTGCGCCTGCTACCCGAATTCCTGCGCGGCACGCAATGGCGTTTCGACTACATCCGCGGGGGCGCGTTCCGGCGCCTGCACCTGCGCACCGACCGCCCCATGCCCATCCACCTGGACGGCGAAATCTTCGCCGGGCCGCAGGACGATGTGCAGCAGGTCACCGTCGAGTTGCTTCCCGCGGCCCTGCAAGTGGCCTACACCCCGGCGGATTGAACCATGCTCACGCTGCGGGCCCGCCTGCAAGCCGAAGACCACGACTTCTGGCGCATGGTGGCCGAGGCCTGGGGCCTGCACCTGCCGCGGTTGCAGGTGGACGACCTGGCAGCGGCCCTGCTGGATGTAGACCGGGTGGAGGCGGTCTGGCGGCAACTGCCCGGCGAGGCGCAGGCCGCCCTGGCCGCGCTGCACCGTCATGGGGGAACCATGCCTTGGGCCGTGTTCGTGCGGCGCTACGGCTCGCTGCGGGAACTCGCCCCGGCCGAACGCCGCGCGGCCCAGCCCCACCGCCAGCCCCAATCGCCCACCGAATGGCTCTGGTATCGGGCCCTGGTGGGCCGCGCCTTCCTCGAGACCCCCCAGGGGCTGGTCGAGCACGCGTACATCCCCACCGACCTGGCCCTGCTGTTGCCCCTGAGCGGCGACCCGGGGGATGAGGACACCCCTTGGGGCCGGCCTGCGACCGCGGCCCAGGCCGCTCACCCGCGACCGGCTCAACCGCGCCACACGCTGCAGGTGTGGACGCGCGCGCTGGCCTGGGTGCGCGGCGGCCGCCCCTGGCGCGCGGTCCCGCTGCCGCCGGTCTGGCAAGTGGCCGCATCCTGGCTGCGGGCCCTGCTGCAGGCTTTGGGCCTGGTGGACCCGGCCGGGCGGGTGCGAAGCGCGGCCGTCGGTGACTGGCTCACCGCGCCGTGCGCGGAGGCCTGGGCTCAGGTCTACCGGGCCTGGCGTGATGCCCCCCAGGTCAACGATTTGCGGGCCTTGCCGCACTTGCGCTTCGAGGGCCCCTGGGAGAACGACCCCGTGCAGGCCCGGCAGCGTTTGCTGGCCTGGCTTGACCCGCTGCCCGTGGGCCGCTGGTGGGACCTGGAGGCCTTCGTGGCCGCGGTGCGCCAGTTCGAGCCGCACTTCCAGCGGCCCGCGCCCGAGGACTTCCATTCCTGGTACATTCGGCGGGCCGACGACGAAGACGGCCCTTATCTGCAAGGGCCGGAACACTGGGACGCGGTGGACGGCGCGCTGGTGCGTTTTTGGCTGCACGGCCCGCTGCACTGGCTGGGCATGGTGGACCTGGCGGCCGCGACGCCCGCGGGCCCGCCCACGGCTTTCCGCCTCACGCCCGCGGGCCGGGCTTTGCTGGACACGGCCGCGCCGCCCGCGGACGCGTGTCCCCCTGGGCAGGCGCGGCCGCGTTGGTTGGGGCGGGGCCGCCTGCACGTGCCCTGGGATGTGCCCCGTGCCGTGCACTATCACATCGCCCGGCTGGCCGAACCCGGTCCGGCGGCCGCGCAGGGGCTGGCATACCGCTTGACCGCGGCCAGCCTGCGGGCCGCGCGCAGCCAGGGGTTGCGGGGCAATCGGGTAAGCCGTTGGCTGGCCGCCCAGGTGGATGCGTGGCCTCCGGAGGCCACCCAGGCCGTGGCTCGGGTCTTTTACGGCGGGCGTCCGGCCCGCTTGCAAGCGTTGTGGGTGTTGCGCCTGCCCGAACCGCAGGCCCTGGCCGTGCTCCAGCGTTCCCCCGCGCGGAAGTTTTTGGTGGAAGTGCTGACGCCCACGCTGGTGGCCGTGGCACCCCAGGGCCGCGCGGCCGTGCTGGATGCGCTGTGGGCCGCGGGTTACCTGGCCGAGGGCGATGTCGAGGATGAGCCCGACTAAGGCGCAACGGCATAAGGGTTGAAGCACGGGTCGTAGTCGGGCCCCAGCAGCACGACGAACATGGCCTCGCTGCCGGGGTCCGGCGCGGCCCGGTAGGCCGTGGTGGGCAGGCCCAGCGTCTGGGCCAAAGCCTGCCCCTGCACGGGGTCGGGCGTGGCGCGCGTGTCCACCACCACCGTGGCCTCCAGAGGAGCGTCCAAAGTTTGCACCCGGCTCACGGTGTAACCGGCCACTTGCAGCCGCAGCGCGGCCAGGTCCCCCCAGCCGTCGCGGCCCGAACCGTCGCGGATGGCCACGGTAATGCCCAGGCGTTGCGTGCGTTCGGGCGGCGCGGGCCCCAGGGCTTCGGTCAGAAAGTCGGCCAGGTAGCCTTTGCGGGGCAGCAGCACCGCGCTGCCGCCGGGCGTGCGCCAGTGGCGCACCAGATTGGGGCCGATGCGATAGAAGCGCACCTGGGCCGGGTCCAGGCTGCGGGCCCAGGGCAGCAGCCGCGCCACCACATCCCAGTCAATGTTGGTTTCCACCGTCTCTTGCCAGATGCGATACAGCGCGGGGATTTTGGGCAGTACGCCGGGGCTGAGCAACTTGGCCTGCAGCGCGCGCAGGATTTCTTGCTGGCGGCGGCCCCGGTCGAAGTCGGTGCTGTGTTTGCGGGCGCGGGCGTACCACAGCGCCATTTCGCCGTTCATGAACACCCGGCCGGGCTCTACCGTGTACAGGGCCCAGTTGTCGGGGTCTTCGGGGTCCAACTCAGGGCTCTTGAGCCGCCAGTCGGTGTAGGGGCAGGCCACCAGCACTTCCAGGCCGCCCAACGCGTCCACCAGGCGCACGAAGCCTTCGAAGTCGGCCAGGGCCACATAGTCCAGGCGGATGCCGAAGTTGTACATGAAGGTGTCGGCCACCAGGCCCGGCCCGCCGCCGGGGTAGCCGCTGTACTCACCCCGGTAGTAGGCCGCGTTGAGCCGGTTCATGGTCCACCCGGGGATGTATACGAACAGGTCTCGGGGGAAGGAGATGACGCTAACGCTGTGCTCCGCGGGGCGCAGCACCACCAGCAAGATGGCATCGGTGCGAAAGGAGCCGCTGCCGCGGCGGTCGGCGCCCAGCAGCAAGAAGGTCAGCATGTTGCCGTCGGTGATTTCGTCCACGGGTTCGGGGGGCAGCAAAGGCATTTTGCCCGGCGGGGTGGCCGGAGGCGGGTAGGTGCCACCCGCGCCCTGGATGGGCGGCTCGTAGACGAGGGGCAGCCAACTGAGAGTGGCCGTCGCCGTGGGCGCGGGGGTGAGGG